>NZ_JBEYTJ010000002.1:376149-621087 GCF_040642995.1 Nonomuraea sp. NPDC047529
TCCCCCCGGGTGGGTCCTCGGCGAGGGGGGCCACCCGCGGCTCTCTGCGCGCCGCCCCCCCCCCCCCCGCGGCGGGTCCCCGCCCCCCCCCCCCGGGCCGGCGCCCGGCCCCCCGCCCCCCGCCGCTCTATGCGGTGGAGCACGATGGATGAACTAATCAAGTACCTGCCCGACCTCGCGATGGGCTTCTGGGGGAACATCAGGATCGCGCTCGTGGCCGCGGTCGTCTCGCTCGTCCTCGGGACGGTCCTGGCCGGGATGCGCGTCTCCCCGACGCCCGTGCTGCGCGCGGTGGGCACGGTCTATGTGAACGTGGTGCGCAACACCCCCCTCACCCTGGTGCTGGCGTTCTCGGCGCTGGGCCTGAGTGACAAGCTCGGTCTCGTCTTCTCCGGCGAGCCGCGGACGAACTCCTTCTGGATCGTCTCGATGGGCCTGTCGGTCTACACGTCGGCGTTCGTGTGCGAGGCGGTGCGCTCGGGCATCAACACGGTCCCGATGGGACAGGCCGAGGCGGCCCGGGCGATCGGGCTGAACTTCATGCAGACACTGCGGCTGATCATCCTGCCGCAGGCGTTCCGATCGGTCATCGCGCCGCTGGCCAGCGTGATGATCGCCATGATCAAGAACACGACGGTGGCGGTCGCCGGCGGGTACGCCGCCGACGTGGCCGCCGAGATGAAGCTCACGTTCGACACGACGGGAGCCTCGATCCCGATCTTCCTCGGGGTGGTCGTGGCCTTCATGATCGTGACCATGCCGATCGGCTTCTTCTCCGGCTGGCTGGCCCGGCGTCTGGCGGTGGCCCGATGAGCGCGTCCGTGCTGTTCGACGCCCCCGGACCGCGGGCCCGGCTGCGCAACCACCTGCTGACGGCGATCAGTGTCCTGGCGGTCCTGGCCGTGGCGTACTTCGTCTACCGGGGCTTCGACGCCAAGGGCCAGTGGGACGGCAAGATCTGGCAGCCGTTCCTGACGGCCGAGGTGTGGCAGGAGTTCATCCTGCCCGGCCTGCTCGGCACGCTCAAGGCGGCGGCCACCGCGGCGGTGCTCGCGATGGTCTTCGGCGCGGTCTTCGGCCTGGCCAGGCTCTCCGACCACGCCTGGATCAGGGTACCGGCGGCCACGGTGGTGGAGGTCTTCAGGTCCATCCCGCTGCTGCTGCTGATCTTCTTCATCTTCTACCTGGCGCCCGCCATCGCCGGTGGCGGCGACTACGCCTTCATCGCGGTGGTGCTGGGCCTGATGCTGTACAACGGCTCGGTGCTGGCGGAGATCGTGCGCGCGGGCGTGCACGCCATCCCCAAGGGGCAGGCCGAGGCCGCCTACGCGGTGGGCATGCGCAAGAACCAGGTGCTGCGCCTGGTGCTGCTGCCGCAGGCGGTCACGACGATGATGCCGGCGATCGTCAGCCAGCTCGTGGTGCTGCTGAAGGACACCGCGCTCGGCTACATCATCGCCTACGTCGACCTGCTCAACACCGGGTTCAAGATCCTGCCGGCCGCGTACTTCGGCTCGCTGATCCCGGCGGCGATCGTCATCGGCATCATCTACGTGGCGCTCAACATGACGCTGAGCCACCTGGCCACCCTGCTGGAGCGGCGCAGCCGTCGCAGCAGGAAGACCACGGCGCGGCCGATCGCCACCCCGGGCGCGGCCTCCGTCGGCGTGGGCACCGGCCAGGGCACCGAGGGCGGCGGCATGGCGCCCGACATCCCTGTGGAGTGACCGGCGGGTACGGCGGCGGGCTCGCGGGCCCGCCGCCGTACCCCCGCGGACGGCTCCGGAGCTCCCGGCCGCCGCCGTCTCGTAAAGAAAGCCTCAGATCTTCGCCCACGCGGCACGCGGACCGGCCCTCCGGGGCCGCCCAGCCCGCAGACTCCTGTGCGTGCGGATGCGTGGAGTCGTGGTGGCGCTGGCCGGCGCGGCCGCGGTCGCCGTACCGGTGGCGTGCGGTGGCGGCGGCGCCTACTCCAGCGTCGTGGGCAAGATCAAGGGCACCGGCCAGGTCATCGTGGGCACCAAGTGGGACCAGCCGAGCCTGGGCCTGAAGTCCGGCCCCGGCGACCCCGTGGGCTTCGACGTGGACGTCGCCCGGTACGTCGTCGCCAAGCTGGCCGGCGGCCGGCCCGTGCGCATCACCTGGTGGGAGGCGCCCGCCGCGGGCCGTGAGGCGCTGCTCCAGAACGGCACCGTGGACATGGTGTTCGCCACCTACTCCATCACCGAGTCCCGCAGGCCCAAGGTCACCTTCGCCGGCCCGTACGTGCTCGTGCACCAGGACACGATGGTCCGGGCCGATGATCCCACCATCCGCGAGGTCGGCGACCTGCGGGGCAAGCGCGTGTGCCAGGTGGCCGGCTCCAACTCCTTCAAACGGGTCGCCGCCCCTCCGCCGGACGGCAAGCTCGACCTGCCCGTCGTGGCCGTGCCCGCGGCCAACTACTCCGACTGCGTGCGCAAGCTCTCCGCGAACGAGCTCGACGCCGTCTCCACCGAGGACCTGTCCCTGGCCGGCTTCGCCCAGCAGGCCCCCGGCCAGTTCCGGCTGCTCAACGACCCCTTCACCGACGAGTTGTACGGCATCGGGCTGAAGAAGGGCGACATCAAGACCTGCGAGGCCGCCGGCCAGGCCGTGGCCGAGATGTGGCGGGACGGGACGGCCACGCGGCTGCTGCGCAAATGGTTCGGCGACACCGGGCTCAGGCTGCCCACCTCGATGCCGCCGCAGGAGAGATGTTCTTGATCGCGCCCCACGGCCCCGGATCTTCCGGCAGGATGCGGGTATGCCTTTCTGGCCGTCCCCCATCTCCGCCCGCGACGTCGCCGCCGCCGGTCTGCGCCCCGGATGGCCCGTCGCCCGAGGTGGCCGGGTGTGGTGGACAGAAGACCGTCCGGGTGAGGGCGGCCGCACCGCGATCGTGTGCCGCGAGGCCGACGGCACCTGCCATGACCTGCTGCCCGCGCCCTGGAGCGCCCGCACCCGCGTCCACGAGTACGGCGGCCGCCCCTTCGCCGTGACACCGGACGGCGACGTGGTCTTCGCCGGGCTGGCCGACCAGCGCCTGTACTTTGTCGGGCGAAACGGCCAGCCGAAACCCCTCACCGCCGAGGGCTCCCGCTACGCCGACCTGACCGTCCGCGACGGCGAGGTCTGGGCGGTGCGCGAACGCCACGGCGAGCACGGCAAGATCGCCCGTTCCGTCGTGTCGATCCCGCTGGCGGGCGGCGAGCCCCGCGAACGGGCCTCGGGCCACGACTTCTACGCCTCGCCCGTCCTGTCCCCCGACGGCGCCCACCTGGCCTACGTCTGCTGGAACCACCCCCGCATGCCCTGGGACGGCACCGAGCTGCGCGTCGTCCGGCTGCGCGACGGGCAGACCCGCACGGTGCTGGGCGGCGAGGCCGAGTCCGTCCTGTCGCCCGCCTGGAAGGACGACTCCACCCTCTACCTGGTCTCCGACCGCTCCGGCTGGTGGAACCTCTACGAGTGCGGCCTCGACGGCGGGGCGCCGCGGGCGTTGTGCCCGGTGGAGGAGGAGTTCACGCAGCCGCCGTGGCAGCTCGGCGGGGCGCCGTACACCGTGCTCGGCGACGGGCGGCTCGCGGTCCTGCACGGGCGCGGCGACCTGCGGCTGGGCGTGCTCGACCCGGCCACGGGAGCGCTCCACGACCTCGACCTGCCCTACACGGGATGGCAGGCCGCGCTCGCGGCCGACGGCATGTCCGTCACGGGCATCGGGCACGCGGCCAGGCTGCCGCGGTCCGTCGTTCGGGTCGACGTCGCCTCCGGCCGGGCCGAGCCGCTGGCCCACGCCGCCGAGCAGTTGCCCGACCTGTCCGGGCTGCCCGATCCGCGGCCGGTGGTCGTGCCGGGCGAGCGGCCCGTCCACGCCTTCCTCCACCAGGTCGGCGAGGAGCCCACGCCGTACGTCGTCTTCGTGCACGGCGGCCCGACCGCCCACTCCGACACGGCGCTCGACCTGGAGAAGGCGTTCCTGACCTCGCGCGGCATCGGCGTGCTCGACGTGAACTACGGCGGCTCCACCGGCTACGGCCGCGCCTACCGGGAGCGGCTGCGCGGCCAGTGGGGGCTGGTCGACGTCGCCGACACGGTCGCCGCCGCGCAGTGGCTGGCCGACTCCGGGCTGGCCGACCCGGCCCGGATCGCGGTGCGCGGCGGCAGCGCCGGCGGCTGGACGGTGATGGCCGCCTGCTGCCGCTCCGGGGTGTTCGCGGGCGGGGTGTCCTACTACGGCGTCAGCGCGCTCGCGCCGCTCGCCACGCACACCCACGACTTCGAGTCGCGTTACGTGGAGTGGCTGGTCGGCGACGACCCGGCCGTCTACGCCTCCCGGGAGCCGCTCGGCCTGGTCGACGGGGTGTCCTGCCCGATGCTGCTGCTCCAGGGGCTCGACGATCCGGTGGTGCCGCCCGAGCAGTCGACGGCCTTCGCCGACGCGTTGTCCGAGCGCGGAGTCCCCTGCACCTATCTCGCTTTCGACGGCGAATCCCACGGATTTCGCCGGCTGGAGACGCGGGTCGCGGCCCTGGCCGCCGAGCTGGCCTTCTACCAGCAGCTATTCAGTTAATGTCGCGATCTCCAGACAATTCCCGTACTGAACCAGCATTACCGACCAGTCGCTGATCGCAAACAGTTACGTAACCGACCTCGACAGTCTTCCTCCGGCATGGGTTGCTCGATTCAGTAAACGTGGGGCGCGCGTCGCGGCCACGACACGCGCCCCAGCTGTGCCAGCCAAGAACACCCCCATCTCGGCACGAGGGAGGCCAGATGGCCAGCTTGCGCCATCTCAGCATCATCACGGTGGCGGCGGCAACTCTGCTCGCCACCTCTTGCGCGACGCAGAACGGAACCAGCAACTCCGCTCCGCCCACCGCGGCGAGCCAGAGCTCCGGCAGCCCCGTCTCGGGCGGCACGCTCAGGCTCGTGGGATCGGGCGACGTCGACCATCTCGACCCGACCAGCATCTACTACGTCGTCACCATCGCGATCATGCGCGGCTACTCGCGCCAGCTCTACGCCCTCCAGGGCGTCGCGGCGGGAGCCGACACCACCAAGGGCTACGAGGTGCTGCCCGACATAGCGACCGAACTGCCCACCGAGGCGAACGGCGGTCTGAGCGCCGACAAGCTCACGTACACGATCAAGTTGCGCGACGGCGTGCAGTGGGACACCCAGCCGCCGCGGCCGGTGACGGCGGGCGACTTCGTCCGCGGGTTCAAGCGCATCTGCAACCCGGTGGCGGGCTCCGGCGCGCCCGGCTACTACACCAGCACGATCAAGGGCATGGCCGAGTACTGCGACGCCTACATCAAGGCGTTCGAGAAGGCCAAGCCCACCGCCCAGGCCCTGGCCGACTTCCAGAACGGCCACGACATCGCCGGCGTGCAGGCCAAGGACGACAAGACGCTCGTCTTCACCCTGACCCAGCCGGCCGGTGACTTCCTCAACATCCTGGCCCTGAACTTCGCCTCGGCCGCGCCGCAGGAGTACGACCAGTACGTCCCCGACGACGCCACCTTCCGCCAGCACGTGATCTCCAACGGCCCCTACAAGATCGCCTCGTACGTGGCCACCAAGTCGATCCGGCTGGAGAAGAACCCCGCCTGGAAGCAGGAGTCCGACCCGATCAGGCACCAGTACGTCAACGCCATCGACGTCAAGATGGGCGTCGGCGAGCCGGACGCCGTCCAGCAGCAGATCGAGGCCGGCAGCGCCGACCTGTCCTGGGACCTGCCGGTGCCGACCTCGCAGATCCCGCAGCTCAAGGGCAACGACCCCAACTTCACCATCTTCCCCGGCGCGGTGACGAACCCGTACGTGGTGTTCAACCTGCAGAGCAAGAACGCGGGTGGGGCGATGGGCAAGCTCAAGGTCCGCCAGGCCATCGAGTACGCGATCAACAAGACCGCCATCGCCAAGATCTACGGCGGCGCAGACGTCGCGACCGCGCTGCACACGGTCATCCCGCCCGGCAACATCGGCTACCAGGAGTACAACCCGTACCCGACGCCGGGCGACCAGGGCGACCCGGCCAAGTGCAAGCAACTGCTGAGCGAGGCCGGCTACCCCAACGGGCTGACCCTCATCGGCGCCTTCCGCAACGCGGGCAACCACCCGGCCAACTTCCAGTCGTACGCGGCCGACCTGAAGAAGTGCGGGATCACCGTCAAGGGCCTGCCGCTGCGCCAGGGCGACTACTACACCTACCTGCAGACGCCCTCGCACGCCAAGAACAGCGAGTGGGACCTGTCGGCCCCCGGCTGGATCCCCGACTGGTACGGCACCAACGGCCGTGCGGTCATGCAGCCGCTGTTCCAGACCAACTGCAACCCCGGCACCAGCAACTACGGCTGCTACAGCAACCCCAAGGTGGACGACCTGATCAAGCGGGCGCTCGCCGAGACCGACCAGGCCAAGGCCGCGGCGCTGTGGCACGAGGCCGACCAGACGGTGCTGGCCGACGCGGTGATGGTACCGCTGAACAACCAGAACACGCCGCTCTACAAGAACAAGCGGGTGCAGAACGCCCTTTACCTGCCGTCGTACCAGGTCTACGACGTCACCAACCTCTGGCTGAACCCCAACACGCCTTGACGACCGGTGTCCCGCGGGCTCGCCGGCAGGCGGGCCCGCGGGACAACCGCGAGGGAGACATATGAGCCTGCTTGAGGTAACCGACCTCCAGGTGTCCTTCCCCACATCCGACGGCGTGGTCCAGGCGGTGCGGGGGCTGTCGTTCACCGTCGACCGCGGCCGGACGCTGGCGATCGTCGGCGAGTCCGGCAGCGGCAAGACCGTGAGCACCCAGGCGATACTCGGGCTGACCCCCGACGCCGACATCTCGGGCACGGCCCTGTTCGAGGGCATCGACCTGCTCGGACTCGACAACGAGCAACTGCGCCGGATCCGCGGCGCGGAGATCAGCGTGGTCTTCCAGGACCCGCTGACCAGCCTCCACCCGCTCTACAAGGTCGGCTGGCAGATCGAGGAGCTGATCCGCGTCCACAATCCGGGCACCCGCCGCGCCGAGGCCAGGAAACGGGCCGTCGAGCTGCTGGGCCTGGTGGGCATCCCGCGCCCCGACCGCCGGGTGGACGACTACCCCCACCAGTTCTCCGGCGGCATGCGGCAGCGGGCGATGATCGCCATGTCGCTCGCGCTCAACCCCAAGCTCATCGTCGCCGACGAGCCCACCACCGCGCTGGACGCGACCGTCCAGGCGCAGATCCTTGAGCTGATCGGGCGGGTGCAGGCCGAGTTCGACATCGCGCTCATCCTCATCACGCACGATCTCGGCGTCGTGGCGGGCATGGCCGACGAGGTCCTGGTCATGTACGCCGGGCTCGTCGTCGAACGGGCCGACCGGCGCACGCTCTACTACGACCCGCACCACCCGTACACCAAGGGCCTGCTGGAGTCGATCCCGGGCAGCACCGGCGACCGGGGCGGCCGGCTGCGGCCCATCCCCGGCTCGCCGCCGAGCCTGATCGCGATCCCGTCCGGGTGCGCCTTCCATCCGCGCTGCCCGTACGTGATGCCGGTCTGTCCCGCCGAACGGCCGCCGCTGTCCTCCATCGCGGGCGCGCGCGGGCACGCCTCGGCGTGCTGGCTGCCGCACGAGGCGATCGGGCTCGGCGCGGAGGCGGAGGCGCTGCGCAAGCGGGCGGCGCGGGTCACGGCGGAGGAGGCGTGATGCTGCTCGAAGTCGAGAACCTGGTCAAACACTTCCCCATCACCAGCGGCATGCTGATCAAACAGACGATCGGGCAGGTCAGAGCCGTGGACGGCGTCAGCCTGGAGCTGTCGCCCGGCGAGACGCTCGGCCTGGTCGGCGAGACCGGCTGCGGCAAGTCCACGCTGGCCCGGTGCATCGCGGGCCTGCATCCCATCACCTCCGGCAGCGTGCGCTTCGACGGCGCGGACATCACCAACCTGCCGCGACGCCAGATGAGGCCCTACCGGCGCGACATCCAGATGATCTTCCAGGACCCGTACGGCTCGCTGAACCCGCGCCGGCGGGTCGGGTCGATCATCGCCGACCCGCTCGTCATCCACCGGGTGCAGAGCGGCCAGGAGTTGCGGCGTACCGTCCAGGAGCTGATGGAACGGGTCGGGCTCAACCCCGAGCACTACAACCGTTTCCCCGCCGAGTTCTCCGGCGGTCAGCGGCAGCGCATCGGGGTCGCGCGGGCGCTCGCGCTGCGGCCCCGGCTGATCATCTGCGACGAGCCGGTGTCGGCGCTCGACGTGTCCATCCAGGCCCAGATCCTCAACCTGCTCAAGGACCTCCAGGACGACTTCGGGCTGACCTACCTGTTCATCGCGCACGACCTGTCGGTGGTACGGCACGTCAGCGACCGGATCGCCGTCATGTACCTGGGCAAGGTGGCCGAACTGGCCACCGCGGAGGAGCTGCACACGGCGCCGCGTCATCCGTACACGAACGCGCTGCTGTCGGCGACCGCCGTGGCCGACCCCGACGAGGCCGAACGGCGGCACCGCATCATCCTTACCGGCGACGTGCCCTCACCGATCGACCCGCCCTCCGGCTGCCGCTTCCATCCCCGGTGCCCGAAGGCGCGCGAACGCTGCTCGGCCGAGGAGCCGGTGCTGGTGCCCCAGGAGCACCTGGTCGCCTGTCACTACCCCGTCGAGGCGGGCGAGGACCTGACCGCCGGGAGGACCGCATGACACTCACGGAGATCCGCCCGGACGTCGTCGCCGACCGCACGATCGCCGGACGCAGCCCCTGGCAGCTCGCCTGGGCCCGGATCAGGTCCGACCGGGTGGCCCTGATCTCGGGCATCGTCGTCGTGCTGCTGTGCCTGCTCGCCCTGGCCGCGCCGCTCATCTCGGCCTGGAACGGCCACGACCCCGACGAGCAGTTCCGCGACACCGGCATCACCGACCAGGGCCTGCCCGTCGGGCCCAACGGCGAGTTCTGGTTCGGCACCGACCGCCTCGGCCGCGACCTATTCATCAGGGTCCTGTACGGCGCGCGCGTCTCGCTGCTCGTCGGCGTGGTCGCGACCGGCGTGGCGGCGCTGATCGGGGTGGTCGTCGGGCTGCTGGCCGGGTACTACGGCGGCGTCATCGACACCATCCTGTCCCGGCTCATGGACGTGGTGCTGTCGTTCCCGTACCTGATCTTCGCGATCGCGGTGGTGTCCATCGCCGGGCCGTCGCTGACCGCGACGATCGGGGTGATCTCGTTCTATTCCTGGGCGGCGATCGCCCGCGTGGTGCGAGGGCAGACCCTGTCGCTCAAGGAACGCGAGTACGTGGAGGCGGCCAGGTCCTTGGGGGCCGGCGACGCGCGGATCATGTTCGTGGACATCCTGCCGAACCTGCTGGCCCCCGTCATCGTGCTCACCACGCTGCTGGTGCCGGCCGCGATCGTGTTCGAGTCCACCTTGTCCTATCTGGGGCTCGGAATCGTGCCGCCGACCCCGTCGTGGGGGAACCTGCTGAGCGAGGCCCAGGGGTTCTACCGGGTGGCGTACTGGTATCTGGGGTTCCCGGCGGCGTCGCTGCTGATCACGACGCTGGCCTTCAACCTGGTCGGCGACGGGATCAGGGACGCCATCGACCCCCGGATGGAACGGCTGTTCAGCCGGCGACGCCGCAAGCGCCGCTCCCCGCCGGCTCCGGCTCCCGCCACCGGGAGGTCCGATGCCGCGACTTCGTGACCCCGCCCGGCGGTCTTGGAAACCTTGCAGGTCACGCGGCGGGACGCCGGGACTTCGTCAGGAGGTGGAGGGCTGATGCTGCGACGGTTCCTGCTGCGGCGGGCGCTGCTCGGGCTGCTCGTGTTGTGGCTGGTCTCCCTGGGCACGTTCTTCCTGTTCTTCGTCGCCCCCGGCGACCCCGCCCGTACGCTGGCCGGCCGCCAGGCCACCCCCGAGCAGGTCGAGCTGATCCGCCACAACCTCGGCCTCGACCGTCCCACCATCGTCCAGTACTTCGACTACCTGGGCCGGCTCGTGCACGGCGACCTGGGCCAGTCGTACTTCTCGGGCGAATCGGTGGGCAAGCTGCTCGCCCAGGACTTCCCGCCGACGTTCTCGCTGGTGCTCGGCGGGGCCGTCCTGTGGCTCTGCCTCGGCGTCGGCGCCGGCGTGCTCAGCGCCACCCGAGTCCGCTCGTTCCTGGACCGCGCGCTGACCACGCTGGCCCTGGCCGGGGTCTCGATGCCGACGTTCGTGGTCGGCCTGCTCCTGCTGTACTTCTTCTTCTTCCAGCTCACCATGGCGGGCGCCCCGATCCTGCCACCCGACTCGTACGTGCCCTTCTCCGAGAACCCCGGCGAATGGGCCCGGCACCTGATCCTGCCGTGGATCACGTTGGCCATGGTCCAGGCGGCCTCGTACGCCCGGCTCACCCGGGGGTCCATGCTGGACGTCCTGGGCGAGGACTACATCCGTACCGCCCGTGCCAAGGGCGTGCCCGAGGGCCGTGTCATCTACCGGCACGGCCTGCGCGCCGCGCTGACCCCCGTGGTGACGCAGCTCGGCGTGGACATCGGCACGCTGATCGGCGGGCTGGTGGTGACGGAGTCGGTCTTCGGGCTCGGCGGCATCGGGCAGGCGGTGGTGCAGGCGTTCGTCAGCGGGGACCTGCCGGTGATCATGGGCGTCGTCGTCCTGGCCACGACCGCCGTAGTGGTGGCCAACCTGATCGTCGACATCGCCTACGGCCTCCTCGACCCAAGGATCCGCCTGGCCTGACACCGCCCCGGGATCCGCCCGGCCCTCACATCGACCCCGGGAGCCGCCATCGCGGGAGACGGCACCTTCCGGCGGGCGCGACCACCCCGCGCCCGCCGACCCGCCTTCCCCCCGCTCCTTTGACCTGCGCCCTTCCCCGGACCCGCGCCCTTCCCCTGGCCTGTGCCCTACCTTCGGACGTGCGCCCTCTCTCGGGGGCAGCATGCGTGTGGGGGATCAGCGGGCGAACTCGGTGGCGCGGGACTCGCGTACCACCGTGATCCGGATCTGCCCCGGGTACGTCAGCTCCTCCTCCACCTGCTTGGCCACGTCCCGGGCGATCACCTGCGCCTGGATGTCGTCGATCGCGTCCGGCTTGACCATGACCCGGATCTCCCGCCCGGCCTGCATGGCGAACACCTTCTCCACGCCCTCGTACGACTGCGCGATCTCCTCCAGCCGCTCCAACCGCTTGACGTACGCCTCCAGCGACTCCCTGCGCGCCCCCGGACGGCTGCCGCTGATGGCGTCGGCCGCCTGGGTGAGCACCGCCTCGACCGTACGGACCTCGACCTCGTTGTGGTGCGCCTCGATGGCGTGCACCACGTCCTCCTGCTCGCCGTACCGGCGGGCGATCTCGGCGCCGATCAGCGCGTGGCTGCCCTCGACCTCGTGGGTGAGGGCCTTGCCGATGTCGTGCAGCAGCGCGCACCGCTTCATGAGCTGCTGGTTCATCTTCAGCTCGGCGGCCATGATCCCGGCGATGTGCGCGGACTCGATCAGGTGCTTGAGCACGTTCTGACCGTAGGAGGTGCGGTAACGCAGTTGCCCGAGCAGCAGCGTCAGCTCGGGGTGCATGTCCGTGATGCCCAGCTCGACGAGCGCGTCCTCGCCGGCCCGCGCGCAGAGGTCCTGCACCTCCTGGCGGCTGCGGTCGTGCGCCTCCTCGATCCGCTGCGGATGGATGCGCCCGTCGAGCACCAGCTTCTCCAGCGTGAGCCGCGCAGTCTCCCGGCGAACCGGGTCGAAACACGACAACAACACCGCCTCAGGCGTGTCGTCGATGATCAGATTCACGCCCGTGGTCGACTCGAACGCCCGGATGTTGCGCCCTTCGCGCCCGATGATCCGGCCCTTCATCTCGTCACCGGGCAGATGCAGGACGCTGACCACCGACTCCGCCGTCTGCTCGGCCGCCACCCGCTGAACCGCCAGCGTCACGATCTTGGTGGCGCGCTTCTCGCCCTCCTTGCGGGCCTCGCCCTCGATCTCCCTGATGATCAGCGCCGCCTCGCGCTTGGCCTGGTTCTCGATCTCCTTGACCAGCTCGGACTTGGCCTGCTCCCCGGTCAGCCCGGCGACCCGTTCCAGGATCATCCGCCGCTCGTCCTCGACCTGGAGCAGTTCCTCGCGCCGGTCGGCCAGCTCGACCTCGGTCTCGGCCAGCTTCCTGTCCCGCTCGGACTGCCGCCTGGCCTCCTCGTCGAGCCGCTGCTCGCGCTCGGCCAGCCTGGCCTCCCTGCGTTCGAGATCGGTCCGGAGCTCCTTGAGCTCGGACTTCAGGATCCGGCTCTCCTCCTCGACCTCCCGCCGCATCTGCGCGGCGCTCTCGGCGGAGCCCTCCGACCTGCGCAGAATCTCCTCGGCATCGCTCTCCGCCTTGGTGCGGATCTCCTTGGCGCGTTCCCGCGCCTCCTCAAGCTCCGCGTGTACGGCCTCCACCTGCTCAGGGCTCGGCTGGGCCTTACGGGGCAGACCGCCAGAGGTACGGCGTATGACGACGAGCAGCGCCACGATCATCCCGAACGCGAGCACGAGCACCGCCACCATCAGCACCACGACAAGCGGCTGCATGCGCGCCCCGCCCTCCTCGCGTCGTCGACACCTCATAACGCGGACCCAAATCGGGAGGGGTCACGTGCGCGCCACGGAAAGCCCGGTCGGCGTCGTCTCCAGGACCGATGTCAGGCCAAGGCGGACCGGGCATCGGCCCTCATAGCCGACACCTCGCCTGCCTCGATCAACCGAGCTCGTTCGTCCGTCGTTCACCGTATGGCAATCCGCGCTGCGCGGAGTAACTCCTCACTGCCGTCGAGGTTATGCGTCGAACAGGTCACGAGCAAGCAAACGCGTCCTCAAGCGTGTCTTACGGGACCGCATCTCCCCAATCAACCACATAACCCACGATCACCCCCATTTGTCCCCCACCCTCACCCCTCCAACCCCCAAAAGCCCAGCCAAAGCCCAACAATCCAAACCCAACGTGAAACCTTGGCCACCTAGGTCTGCAGACCATCCATGCGACTCAGCCCTGCCCACAGGCCCGCAACCGCAACCCGTCCGTACGCTTCGACCTCGGCCCGTCCCCTCGAACAGGAGCACACAGTGGACGACACCATCGACAAGATCGCCTGGATCCACCTGGACGACGGCAAGATCCTCAGCACCCGCTCGCGAGGCAAGACCGCCTACTACCTCCCCGGCGGCAAGCGTGAGCCCGGCGAAACCGACCTCGACACCCTGATCCGCGAGATCGACGAAGAGCTCTCCATCGCCATCGTCCCCACCACCGCCAGCCACGTGGGCACCTACCGTGCCAAGGAGCACGGCCACGCCGACGGCATCACCGTGCAGATGACCTGCTACACCGCCGAACATCACGGCGTACCGACACCCAGCGGCGAGATCGAGGAGGTCACCTGGCTGACCTACGCCGACCGCGACCGCGTGTCCCCCGTCGACCAGATCATCTTCGACCACCTGCACCAGACCGGACACCTTCACTGACCCAGCCACACCCGAACCACTCCCCGGGCATCACCCGCCACCCACCCTCGATCCCCTTGAGCTCCGGACCTGACGGGCTCTGGGCCCGAAGGGGCTCTGGGCCCGAAGGGGTTGGGAGTCTAGGGAGGTCGGGGCGGGTCAGGTGTGGTTCTGGGGATCAGGAGAAGTCGTCGTCCAGGTCGATGCCCTCCTGTTCAAGAGCCTCCCGGATCACCCGGTACGCGAGCCCCGACGAATACCCCTTGCGCGCCAGCATGCCGGCCAGACGCCGCGTACGGGTCTGCGGGTCGAGGGACCGGGTGGAGGAGAGCTTGCGGTCCACCAGTCGCCGGGCCGTCTCGGCCTCCTGGTCGGAGTCGAGGCGCTCCACGGCGTCCTTCACGGTGTCGGTGTCCACGCCCCGATGGCGCAACTCGGCCGCGAGCGCACGTTTCGCCAGGCCGCGACCATGGTGCCGGGAGTCGACCCAGGCCTCCGCGAACGCCTCGTCATTGATCAACCCGAGCTCGACGAACCGGTCAAGCACCTTTCCGGCCGCCTCATCCGGCACGTCCCGCTTGCGAAGGGCCTCGGCGAGTTGTGCCCGGGTCTTGGGAGCCATGGTGAGCAACCGCAGGCAGATGGCCCGTGCCACGGATTCCGGGTCCGCCTCGGGTGCCGCCGCGGCGGGACTGTCGGCGTCCGGGCCGTCGGGCAGCGGCCCGCCACGGCCCGCCGCGCCTCTCCCGGAACGTCCACTCCCTCTGCCGCTCCCCCAGCCGGTTCCCCGGCCGCCTGCACGACGTCCTTTGCTCGAACGCTTCTTCCCACCCGCGTCCTGGTCGTCGCCGAACCAGCTGCTTCCGGCCAGTACCTCAGAATGCCACTCATCGGCGCCGTGCTTCTCCGCGGGAGCAGCCGCACCCGCCGCCGCTTCCTCAACGCCGTCGGGCTCGTGCGGAACCTCCCGCTCCGGCAGGCGCTCCTCCACAGGGACATCCACAGGGGCATCGCCGCCACCCTCACCGCTCAGCCCAGCCGGACGCCGTCCGGAGAAGCCCTCACCATCCTGAGCTCTCCGCCTGCTCGTACGCCGCCCAGCAGTGTCCGCGCCCTCATGACCGCTCTGCTCGCCCAAGGGGCTTCCGGAGAGATCCTCGTCGGACTGGACCTTCCGCTCACGCCTTCCAGAACCGGCCTCGCGGGCTCGTCCCCGGCGGGCGTTCTCGGGAGACTCGCCTGCAACGGTGTCACTGTCGGCAGAGGCCTTGCGCTCTCCCGGCCAGACGAAGATCGGCGCGTCGGCACTCTCCTCCGACCGCCCCCGGGACGCCCGCCCTCCGGTTCGTCCACGACCACCTGAGCTGCGGCCGTCGGGTGCGGCTTCTTCGCCCGGGACGGGCTGATCGGCCGAGTGACGCCCATCAGGACCGAGCTGGTCCGGCAGGTCACCACGGTCAGCGACCCACCACGCCGTGCCCGCTTCGCCACCGGGCCCAACACCCGCGGCATCACCCAGCCCAGCACGCGCCTCATCACTGAGCCCGGTGCCCGAGGCATCACTCAAGCTCGCGTCGGCTTCACCAGCCTGCCCCTCGTCCTCCCCGTCGGCCTGACTGCGCTGGTCACCCGGCCAATGGAAGGTCGGCGCCGCCATCTGCCGGCCCGGGCCCCACGCCGGAGGCACGTCGACGGTCCGCCCGCCGGACGTGCCCTCGTCCTCCACCTGAGCATGAACGATCACCTCGTCGAGGACGACGACGTCAGCCACGACGGCTGCGTCGTCCGCCTCAGCCTGGACGTCCGCGTCGTGAGCCCCGGCTTGGCCGGTCATGTCATCCAGCCCGGCGCGGGCAGCCGTGTCCTCCGCCCCCGTGTCGGCGGAGGAGGAGTGGTCGTCGTCCGGGGTGGGGGTCTGGGAGGCGGTGGCTCGGAGGCGGGCGCGTTGTTCGTGCCATTCGTCTACCGATGGCCAGCCGTCCGTGGCCGACCGGGCCAGGTCGGCGCCACGCGAGCCCCCACCGGAGGCCCGGCGACCGGTCGCCCGGGTCACCGGCTCGGAGGTGGGCATCGGCTCGGGAGCAGCGGCCCGGGTCGTCGACTCGGGGGTGGTGGCCCGGGGGCCGCGGGGTCCGCGCTTCTTGCGCTCCCCCGAGGCGGGGAGGTCGGGCCATGCGCCCCAGTCCTGGGAACGGGGCGCCTGCGACGGATCCCTGTCACTCATGCGCCGACCGATCAGACGTCACCAGGCTTGGGGGTGGACTTCGAGCCACGACCCGAGGGCGCGGCGGCGGGAGCCGGGACGGCGGCGGCGGGCTCGGCGGGCGTGTCGAGCTTCGGACCGACCCCGAGCTTGTCCTTGATCTTCTTCTCGATCTCGTTGGCCATGTCGGGGTGGTTCTTCAGGAAGTTGCGCGCGTTCTCCTTGCCCTGGCCCAGCTGGTCGCCCTCGTACGTGTACCAGGCGCCCGACTTGCGGACGAAGCCGTGCTCGACGCCCATGTCGATCAGGCCGCCCTCGCGGGAGATGCCCACGCCGTAGAGGATGTCGAAGTCGGCGACGCGGAAGGGCGGGGCCATCTTGTTCTTGACGACCTTGACCCGGGTGCGGTTGCCGACCGCCTCCGTGCCGTCCTTCAGGGTCTCGATGCGGCGGATGTCCATGCGGACCGAGGCGTAGAACTTGAGCGCCTTACCACCGGTCGTGGTCTCGGGGCTGCCGAACATGACGCCGATCTTCTCGCGGAGCTGGTTGATGAAGATCGCGGTGGTGCCGGTGCTGTTGAGGGCGCCGGCGACCTTGCGCAGGGCCTGGGACATCAGACGGGCCTGGAGGCCGACGTGGCTGTCGCCCATCTCGCCCTCGATCTCGGCCTTGGGCACCAGGGCGGCCACCGAGTCGATGACGATGATGTCGACCGCGCCGGACCTGATCAGCATGTCGGCGATCTCCAGCGCCTGCTCACCGGTGTCGGGCTGGGAGACCAGCAGGGCGTCGGTGTCGACGCCGAGCTTCTTGGCGTATTCGGGGTCAAGGGCGTGTTCGGCGTCGATGAACGCCGCGATGCCGCCGGCCCGCTGGGCGTTGGCCACCGCGTGCAGGGCGACCGTGGTCTTGCCCGAGGACTCGGGGCCGTAGATCTCGACGATGCGCCCACGCGGGAGGCCGCCGATGCCGAGGGCCACGTCAAGGGAGATCGACCCGGTGGGGATCACCTCGATGGGGGCTCGGGCGTCGTCGCCCAGTCGCATGACGGAGCCCTTGCCGAACTGCCGCTCGATCTGAGCGAGCGCGGTCTCGAGGGCCTTCTCGCGGTCGTTGATAGCCATGGGAGCTCCCTCTGGAGGGTCGTGGTCCGATCAGTCGAGTGAAAGCTACGGCCTGCCACCGACATTTTCTGCGACGGTCGGAGAAGGCGTGGCCGAGTTCGGCAAGGTTCATCGTAGCCGAACGACTGTTCGATCACATCACGAACACGCTGCTGGGATGCATGCGGCGTGTTCAGTGTCCCGTGACAGCGAAGGTCGAGCGTGTTGGCGACGCGTCACTCGATCTTCGGTGTCACGAGACCGGTGGTCATCAACCTTCGTGACGATGATCAGCATTCGCTGGGTGTCCTGTGACAGCGAACAATGTGCGTTGCCGCCGAAGGTGGATGACCAGTAGGTTCGCGCCACCGAGGTCTGAGCGGGGAGGGATTGCCGAGGTGCTCACACTGAAGGCGGTCGCCGAAGACCCGCTTGTCCTGACGTGGCGCCTGAACCTGAGTGACGGTTCGGAGGTCGCCTTCCGACCGCTCATGCACACTGACGCGGAGCGTCTTGCGGCCTTCCTTGAGGGGCTGTCCGCCGAATCGAGGCGACTGAGCACCTTCGACGGGTACGACCTCAAGGCCGCCCGGAAGCTGTGTGACGCGATCGCGCGTCACGACAAGCTCAGGCTGGTGCTTGAGGACGTGCTGTCCGGCAGGATCGTCGGCCTTGTCGAGTTCAGTCTCGATCCTCACCCGGCGGACATCGCCCGCTACCGGGAGGCCGGCATCCACCTGGCGGCGACGGACTGCCGCTTCGGCCCCGCCCTGGCCGACGACCACCAGGGGAGGGGGGTGGGAACGCAGATCTTCCCGCTCGTCGCGGACGTCGCACGGCATTTCGGCAGGAGGAGAATCATCCTGTTCGGCGGCGTTCTCGCCGACAACCCACGCGCCCTTCGCTACTACAAGAAGCACGGCTTCCAACTGGTCGGCTCCTTCACCGGGAGGGACGGCACACGGTCGTTCGACATGATCCTGGACCTCCATCCGCCATCGGGCCAGTGACGCCTTCGCCGGCGCGGGCCGCTCAGGAAAGGGCGAGGCCGTGCCCGGATGCCGCTCGCGTTCATGGTGGTTGCCGGCTGACGGATCGGCCGTGGGGTCTGCCCTGGGGGACGGGCGCTTGTAGGGGTCCGGGCCGGACGAACACCTGTCCCTTGCGGACGGGGGACATGTGAACCAGGCCCGGGGAACGTGGATCGCCGCGCGGGGAGACGTCACGGACGTTCTCCCCACCGGTCCGGAGAGCGTGGTCATGGGACCGGAGTGACGGGTGAGGCGCGCGGAGCGGAACGTTCCCGATCTTCCGCGCGGGTTGCCGCCGACGTGTTGTCATACGCCGTGAGCTGGGGAGACTCACTTGCAGGGTACTGGCTTGGAGGCGGCGAAGTGGCGAGTGGCTACACCGGGGAACGACGCACCCTTCTGGAGGAGCTCGCCGAGTTGCTGCCCGACCGGGGGCTGGTCAGCCGCATGGTCGGCGGCGACGACCCGGTGCTGTGGGTGTGGCATCCGCGCACGCGCCGCCAGACGATCGTCTTCGCCACCCCCTCCAGCGGAGGCTGGACGTTGTTGTGGTCGCCGGGCGGGCAGGGCGACGCGGACGACCTGGAGGGCACGGCGGACGCGCTCCGCCGTGCGCTCGGCTCAGCGCAGCCGGGGTGAGACGTCCTCCACCTGGCACACGGCCCGCCACACGGTCTTGGCGCTCTCGCCGTCGGCCAGCGCCTGCGTCACGGTACGGCCGCCCAGCGGGGCGATCACGTAGTCGCGGGCCCACGAGTCGGCATAGGTCTCGCCGAAATGGGCGTTCATCCGTCTCCAGAACTCGGTCAGGCGCATGAACCAAGTATGGAAGCGCGTCAGGTGTGGGTAGGACATCCGCATGCCGAAGACCCCCAAGTCCTCACCCCCGAAGAGCGCCAGGACCAAGGCCAACAGAGCGCGCCGCCGCCGGCTGTTACTCGCGATGCGGCAGGCCGTGCAGAAGGAGAAGGGACAGCGCTCGGAGCGGCACGCCGGAATCAGGCAGGAGCCCCGCGCGGGCGTACCGCGTACGCGCAGGGCGTCACGGCGCTGAGCCGGGACGCACGGTCACAACACCCGCGTGCCGTACATCTCACCGAGATGGTCGGCGAGCAGCTCCAGGCGGGCGCCGTCGGGGTCCTTGAAGTAGATGGAGGCGCCGCTCTCGATCTGGTGCGGCACGCCGGCCATCTCCAGCTTGCCGCGCAACCGTTCCCAGGTGGCGGGGTCGACGGAGATCGCCACGTGGTGCAGCCCGCCGAGCACCTCCTGGTACGGGCCGAGGTCGAGCCCCGGGAAGTCGAAGAAGGCGAGCAGGTTGCCGTTGCCGATGTCGAAGAAGAAGTGGCTCGAACCCTTGTAGTCGCGGTTCTCGATGATCTCCGTCAGCGGGAACTCCAGAAGTTCCTGGTAGAACTTGATGGTCCGTTCCACATCGGACGACAGCAGGGCCACGTGGTGCAGGCCACGGGCGCTGCTCGACGGCCGGTGCGTTAAGGCGTACCGGTCTCGCAATTGGGCGCGTCGGCTCTCGACGGCGGCATAATCAATGGTCACGGTCGCTGTATGTCCGTCTTGCCCCCCGCTCAATCGCCCGTCGCCGCTCCAATGCGTTTTCTGTCGGTGGCGCGAGGCAGTATGTGCAGGTGAGCTCGCTAGACCACTTCACCCAGGTGACCAGGCAATGGTTCGCCGGCGCCTTCCAGGCGCCCACGGCGGCCCAGGAGGGCGCGTGGGAGTCGATCGCGCGCGGTGACAACACGCTGGTCGTGGCCCCCACGGGGTCGGGCAAGACGCTGGCGGCGTTCCTGTGGTCGCTCGACAGGCTCGCCGCGCGGGCGGCCGGGCAGCTCCCCGGCGAGACAACGGCGAAGGCCCCCAAACCGGGCACCCGCGTGCTCTACGTGTCGCCGCTCAAGGCGCTGGCCGTCGACGTCGAGCGCAACCTGCGCGCGCCGCTGGCCGGGCTCAGGCAGACGGCGCGCCGGCTCGGGCTGCCCGTGCCGGAGATCTCGGTGGCGATCCGCTCCGGCGACACCCCGGCCGAGGAGCGCAGGCGGTTCGCCGCCAAGCCGTCCGACATCCTGATCACCACCCCCGAGTCGCTGTTCCTGCTGCTCACCAGCCAGGCGCGCGACGCGCTGCGCGACGTCGAGACGGTGATCGTCGACGAGGTGCACGCGGTCGCGGCCACCAAGCGCGGCGCCCATCTGGCGCTCAGCCTGGAGCGGCTCGACGCGCTGCTGGAGCGTCCGGCGCAGCGGGTGGGGCTGTCGGCGACCGTGCGGCCGGTGAGCGAGGTGGCGGCCTTCCTCGGCGGCACGCGTCCGGCCACGGTGGTGCAGCCGCCGTCCGACAAGCGCATCGAGATCGAGGTCGTCGTCCCGGTCGAGGACATGACGGAGATGGAGGGGGCGCCCGATCCCGAGCAGGTCGAGCCGTCGTCCGGCCGGTCGATCTGGCCCCATGTGGAGGATCGCCTGTTCGACCTGATCGAGGCCCACAGCTCGACGATCGTGTTCGCCAACTCCAGGCGGCTGGCCGAGCGGCTGTGCACCCGCCTCAACGAGCTGGCCTACACGCGGCGGCAGGGGCTGGAGGCGATCGACCTGTCGATCTGGGAGACGCCGCCGCAGGACCACGAGGCCCCGGCCCCGCCCAGGCGCATGCCGGCCGAGACGATGGCGCAGGCGGGGGCGAGCAAGGGGGTGGTGACGGAGATCGTCCGGGCCCACCACGGCTCGGTGTCGAAGGAGGAGCGGGCCCAGATCGAGGAGGCGCTCAAGTCGGGGCGGCTGCCCGCCGTGGTCGCCACCTCCAGCCTGGAGCTGGGCATCGACATGGGCGCGGTCGACCTGGTGGCGTGCGTGGAGGCCCCGCCGAGCGTGGCCAGCGGGCTGCAGCGCATCGGCCGGGCCGGACACCAGGTGGGCGCGGTGTCCCGTGGGGTGATCTTCCCCAAGTACCGGGGCGACCTGGTCCAGACGGCCGTGGTGGCCGAGCGCATGCGCGGCGGGCAGATCGAGGAGCTGCGCTACCCGCGTAACCCGCTCGACGTGCTGGCCCAGCAGATCGTGGCGATGACCGCGCTCGACGAGTGGACGGTCGACGAGCTGGAGACCGTGGTCAAGCGGGCCGCCCCCTACGCCACCCTGCCGCGCAGCGCGCTGGAGGCGACCCTCGACATGCTGGCCGGCCGCTACCCGAGCGAGGAGTTCGCCGAGCTGCGGCCGCGCATCGTCTGGGACCGCGTCTCCGGCACGCTCCAGGGGCGGCCCGGCGCGCAACGGCTGGCCGTGACCAACGGCGGCACGATCCCCGACCGGGGCCTGTTCGGCGTGTTCCTCGTGGGTGAGAAGGCGTCCCGGGTGGGCGAGCTGGACGAGGAGATGGTCTACGAGTCGCGCGTCGGCGACGTGTTCGTGCTGGGCGCGACGTCGTGGCGGATCGAGGACATCACGGCCGACCGGGTGCTGGTCTCCCCCGCCCCCGGTCAGCCGGGGAAGCTGCCGTTCTGGCACGGCGACACGGCCGGGCGGCCGGCCGAGCTGGGCCGGGCGATCGGGCAGTTCCTGCGGGAGCAGGCCAAGCACGGTTCCACCGACCGCATGCGGGAGGCGGGGCTCGACGAGTTCGCCGCCGGCAACCTGCTGGCCTACCTCAACGAGCAGCGGGAGGCCACCGGCTACGTGCCCGACGACCGTACTCTGCTGGTCGAGCGCTTCCACGACGAGCTAGGCGACTGGCGGGTGGTGATCCACTCCCCCTACGGCGCGCGGGTGCACGCCCCCTGGGCGCTGGCGATCAACCGGCGGCTGCGCGAGCGTTACGGCATCGACGTGCAGGCCGTGCACTCCGACGACGGCATCGTGCTGCGCATCCCCGACACGCTGGCCGAGCCGCCCACCGACGTGGCGGCGTTCGACGCCGAGGAGATCGAGCAGATCGTCACCGAGGAGCTGGGCGGGTCGGCCATGTTCGCCTCCCGCTTCAGGGAGTGCGCGGGGCGGGCGTTGCTGCTGCCGCGCCGCGTGCCGGGCCGGCGCAGCCCGCTGTGGCAGCAGCGCCAGCGGGCCGCCCACCTGCTGGGCGTGGCCTCCCAGTACGCCTCGTTCCCGATCGTGCTGGAGACGATGCGCGAGTGCCTCCAGGACGTGTTCGACGTGCCGGGGCTGGTCCAGCTCATGCGCGACATCGCGGCGCGCCGGATCCGGGTGGTGGAGGTGGAGACCTCGCAGGCCTCGCCGTTCGCCGCGTCGCTGCTGTTCCACTACATCGGCGCGTTCATGTACGAGGGCGACGCGCCGCTGGCCGAACGCCGCGCGCAGGCCCTGGCGCTGGACACCACGCTGCTGGCCGAGCTGCTCGGCCAGGCCGACCTGCGCGAGCTGCTCGACCCCGACGTGATCGTGACCAGCGAGCGCGAGCTGGCCCGGCTCGACCGGCCGCTGCGCGACGCCGAGGACCTGGCCGACCTGCTGCGCTCGCACGGGCCGCTGCTGACGCCCGACGTGAGCGTGCGCGGCGGCGACCCGTCCTGGCTGGAGGAGCTCGAACGCGCGCGCCGGGCCATCCGCGTGCGCGTCGCGGGCGAGGAGCAGTGGGCTGCCGTCGAGGACGCCGCCCGGCTGCGCGACGCGCTCGGCGTGCCGCTGCCCGTGGGGGTGCCGCACGTGTTCCTGGAGCCGGTGCCCGACCCGCTGGCCGACCTGGTGGCCCGGCACGCCCGCACCCGTGGCCCGTTCCACGCCGGCACCGCCGCCGCCAGGTTCGGGCTCGGCGTGGCCGTGGTCACCGACGCGCTGCGGCGGCTGGCCGCCTCGGGGCGGGTCGTGAACGGGGAGTTCCGTCCGGGCGGCCGGGGCGAGGAGTGGTGCGACGCCGGGGTGCTGCGGATGTTGCGCCGCAGGTCGCTGGCCCGGCTGCGCAAGGAGGTCGAGCCGGTCGCGCCCGAGACGCTGGCCCGTTTCCTGCCCGCCTGGCACGGCATCACCGGTTCGGGCTCGTCGTCGTCCGACGGCTCGCGGGCCGGGGCGGCCCGGGCCATGGACGCGCTGGTGCGTTCCGTCGAGCAGCTCCAGGGGGCCGCGGTGCCGGCGTCGGCGCTGGAGACGCTGGTGCTGCCCTCGCGGGTGCCCGGCTACCATCCGGCGCTGCTCGACGAGCTGACCTCGTCGGGCGAGGTGATGTGGGTGGGGCAGGGGTCGTTGCCCGGCGGCGACGGGTGGGTGTCGCTCTACTTCGCCGACACCGCGCCGCTGCTGCTGCCCGAGCCCGCCGAGATCACGATGACGCCGCTGCACGAACGCGTGCTCGACCTGCTGGGCGGCGGCGGCGCGCTGTTCTTCCGGGGCATCTCCGACCAGCTCGGCGCCCAGGGCGGTGCGCTCGACGACGCGGCGCTGGTCTCCGCGCTGTGGGATCTGGTGTGGTCGGGCCGGGTCTCCGGCGACACGCTCGCGCCGCTGCGGGCGACGCTGGGCACCGGGCGTCCCGCGCACCGGCCGGCCACGACGCGGCGGCGGCGGGCCGTGCTGCCGTCGAGAAGCGGGCCGCCGACCGTGGCCGGGCGGTGGTGGCTGCTGCCCGGGCCCGCCGACGACACGACGCAGCGGGCGCACGCGCAGGCCGAGGTGCTGCTCGAACGGCACGGGGTGGTGACGCGGGGCGCGGTCACCTCCGAACGGCTGCCCGGCGGGTTCACGCCCGTCTACCAGGTGCTTCGCGCCTACGAGGAGAGCGGCCGGTGCCGCCGGGGGTACTTCGTGGAGGGGCTGGGCGGTGCGCAGTTCGCGCTGCCGGGCGCCGTCGACCGCATGCGGGCCATGGCTCCGGGCATCGCGCCGACCGGGGGCGGGCCGCATGAGAGCTCCGGTCCTCCTTCCGAGGCCCCCCTCTGGGAGAGCGGCGGGCGGGTGACGCCGGGGCGGCGGGCCGTGGTGCTGGCCGCGGCCGATCCGGCCAGCCCGTACGGCGCCGCGCTCCCCTGGCCGCAACGCGCCGGCGACGTCGGGCACAAGCCGGGCAGGAAGGCGGGCTCGCTGGTCGTGCTCGTGGACGGTTTTCTCGTCCTCTATGTGGAGCGGGGCGGCAAGACGTTGTTGTCGTTCGCCGACGACGAGCGGCTGCAACCGGCCGTCGACGCCCTGGCGCTGGCCGTGCGCGACGGAGCTCTCGGGAAGCTGACCGTGGAGCGGGCCGACGGTACGTCCATCGTGGAGTCGCCGCTGGCCGCCGCGCTGGAGGCGGCCGGGTTCCATCCGACCCCGAGGGGGTTGCGCCTGCGCGCCTGAGGAGCGTGGCGGCCGGAAAGGCTGGAGGATGAGGGCATGCCGCCTCTGCAACGCTTACGTTCCGACCTCGGCTCCGGCAAGAACCTGGAGATCTACGTCACGACGGTCATCGCGCTCGTGGTGGGCGTCCTCGGCGTCCTCGGCGTCGTCAAGGGTGAGATCCTGGCGGCGGCGACGCTGGCCACGCTCGCCCTGCTGGCGGCGTCCGCGCTCGGCCCCAAGCACCAGGTGGCCGACCTGGAGGCGCGCGTGGCCGAGCTCAACGCCCTCGTCCGCGACCGTCTGGCCGGGGAGGCGTTCCTGACCACCCGCAAGGACGGCCTGGATCAGCGGGTCGCCCGCACCGATGACCTGCGCTTCGCCGGGGTGACGCTGAGCCGCACGATCCGCGCCCATGTCGGCGACCTGCACAAAGCCCTGGAACGCGGCGCGTCGCTCAAGGTCCTGGTGATCGACCCGATGGGCACCGCGCCCGAGGAGGCGGCCAGGCGGAGCACGATCCCGGAGCAGACCGACATCTTCACCCATCGCGTGAAGTCCACCCTCTACCTGCTGCGCGACCTGCCCCACCGGGACCGCGTCGAGGTGCGCTTCCTGCCGTTCGTGCCCGCGTTCGGGCTGGTCCTGCTGGATCCCGGCGACGACGACGGCGTCATCCACGTCGAGCTGGGCACCCACAGCACCGCGGGCCGCGACCCCGTCTTCACGCTGACCCCGCGCCGCGACCACGTCTGGTACGAGCACTTCCTGGCCGAGTTCGACCGCATGTGGGAGGTGGCCAGACCCGCCACCGCCGCGGACGGCCTCGGCGACTGACCGAGCCTGTATACGATTGGCCGTCATATGGCTGAACCGACGGCGGGCGCCGCCCGCACGACCCTGCGGGACGAGGTCACCGAGGAGCTGCGCCGCCGCATACTCTCCGGCGCGCTGGCCCAGGGCGAGCGGTTGGTCGAGGACCGGCTGGCCGCGCTGCTCGGCGTGTCGCGCAACCCTGTGCGCGAGTCCATCCGGGTGCTGGCGACCGAGGGGTTCGTCGAGGTCGTCCCGCGGATCGGCGCGAGGGTCGTGCGGCTGTCGGCCGAGGAGGACGAGGAGCTCTTCGACGTGCGCATGGCGGTCGAGGGCCTGGCCGCCCGCCTGGCGGCGCGCAAACGGCGTCCCGAGGCCGTCGAGCGGCTGCGCCGGGTGCTCGACGCGGCCGGGGAGGCCGTCGAGGCCGGTCGCCCGGCGGAGGTGGCCGAGCTCAACACCGCCTTCCACCTGGCCGTGGGCGAGGCGGCGGGCAACTCCTACCTCAACCTGATGATGAAGCCGATGGTGCAGCGGGCGCAGTGGATCTTCAGCCGGACCGCCGCCGTCCGGGCGCCGTACTCGTGGACCGAGCACCTGAGCCTGTGCGAGGCCATCGCGGCGGGCGACGAGGACGAGGCCCAGGCCAGGGCGGTCGCGCACGTCGCCGCCGCGCGCCGGTCGTTCCTCGCGGCCGTGGCCCGTACGACGAGCCCCCGGACGACGGGACGCCCAGGTGAACCGCCCTTGGGCCACGGCTGAGGCGCCAGGATTGTATACAGTCTCCTGAACCGTCCCCCGGAGGAGAGACCGTTGTTCACCACCCGGCCCGAACTGACAGGCGACTTCGGCATGGTCGCCAGCACGCACTGGCTGGCCTCGGCGGCCGGGATGGGCGTCCTGGAACGCGGCGGCAACGCCTTCGACGCGGCGGTGACGGCCGGGTTCGTGCTCCAGGTCGCCGAGCCGCATCTGAACGGCCCCGGCGGCGAGGTGCCGATCCTGCTGTGGAGCGAGGAGGAGCGGAAGGTGTCGGTGGTGTGCGGCCAGGGCGTGGCCCCCGCCGCCGCGACCGTCGAGCGCTTCGCCGCGATGGGCCTGGACGTCGTCCCCGGCACGGGTCTGCTGGCGGCGACGGTGCCGGGCGCGTTCGGCGGCTGGATGTCGCTGCTGGAGCGCTGGGGCACCTGGTCGCTGGCCGAGGTGCTGGCCCCGGCGATCCACTACGCCGAGCACGGCGTTCCGGTGCTCGACCGGATCGCCGCCACGATCGGCACGGTCGAGGAGCTGTTCACCCGCGACTGGCCCACGTCGGCGGCCACCTGGCTGCCGGACGGCCGGGTGCCCGCGCCGGGGTCGAAGCTGGCCAACCCGGTGCTCGCGGCGACCTACCGCAGGCTGGTCGCCGAGGCCGAGGCCGCGTCGGCCACCCGCGAAGGCCGGCTCGCCGCCGCCCGACATGCCTGGTACGAGGGTTTCGTCGCCGAGGCCGTCGCCGGCTTCAGCTCCGGCACCGCCTGGCGGGACAGCTCGGGCGAGGTCCACGGCGGCCTGCTCACCGGGGACGACCTGGCCCGCTGGTCGGCCTCGGTCGAGGAGCCGGTGAGCTTCGACTACCGCGGGCACACCGTGTACAAGACGGAACCTTGGGGACAGGGGCCGGTCTTCCTCCAGCAGCTCGCGTTGTTGTCCGGGTTCGACCTCGACGCCGTCGACCTCCTCGGCGCGGACTACGTGCACCTGGTGACCGAGGCGGCCAAGCTCGCCTTCGCCGACCGCGAAGCCTGGTACGGCGACGCGGACGTGCCCATGTCCGACCTGCTGGGCTCGGCGTACAACGACGAACGGCGGCGGCTGGTGGGCGCCGAGGCCAGCCTGGAGCTGCGGCCGGGCGCCCCCGGCGGCCGGGAGCCGCGCCTCCCGGCCTTCCCGCCCGGCACGGCGGCCGTCACCTCCACGATCCCCGCCCCTGCGCGGCCGGGCATCGGCGAGCCGACGGTGACGCCGGACGGCGCGGTGCGGGGCGACACCTGCCACGTGGACGTCGTGGACCGGTTCGGCAACATGGTCTCGGCGACGCCCAGCGGCGGATGGTTGCAGAGCTCGCCCACCATCCCCGAGCTGGGCTTCTGCCTGGGCACCCGGGCGCAGATGTTCTGGCTCCAGGAGGGGCTGCCCGCCTCGCTGCGGCCCGGCGCGCGCCCGCGCACCACGCTCTCGCCGTCGTTCGCCACCAGGGACGGCAGGCCGTGGCTGGCGTTCGGCACCCCGGGCGGCGACCAGCAGGACCAGTGGAGCGTGAACTTCTTCCTGGCCGTCGTGCACGGGCGGCTGAACCTCCAGGAGGCGATCGAGGCTCCCATGTTCCATTCGGCGCACTTCCCCAGCTCGTTCTTCCCGCGCGGCTCGCGTCCCGGGGTGCTGCACGTCGAGGAGCGGCTCGACCCGGGGGTGGTGGCCGAGCTGCGGCGGCGCGGGCACGAGGTCGAGGTCGAGGGGCCGTGGTCGCTCGGCAGGCTGAGCGCGGTGGCCCGCGACGGCGCCTTCCTGAAGGCCGCCGCCAGCCCCCGCGGCGCCCAGGGCTACGCGGCGGGCCGATGACAAGCACCGACCTCGCGCTTCCGGCCGTCCCGATGACCAGCGCCGACCTCTCGTCCCGGTCGGGGGTGGGGCGATGACGGGTGGGGAGTTCGTGTTCCTGGGCGCGGTCGGGCTGGTGGCCGGGGTGGTCAACGCGCCGGCCGGGGCGGCACGCTGGTCTCCTTCCCGGCGTTGGTGGCCTTCGGGTACCCGGGCGTCACGGCGTCGGTGACCAACGCGGTGGCCCGGCATGTTCCTGCACGACGACCTGCACCGGGTCAACGCCGTACGGGCCGCGTTGGCGCTGGTCGTCAGCACGGTCTCGGTGGTGGCGTGCTCGCTGTTCGGGCCGGTGGAGTGGCAGGCCGTGGCGGTGGTGGCGCCGGCCAGCCTGGCGGGTGGCTTCCTCGGCACCCGCGTGGCCCGGCTCATGCCGCCTGACGTGCTGCGCGGCGTCGTCGTGACCTTCGGCCTCGGCGTGGCGGCGGTGCTCGCGCTGCGTTGAACGGGCGGTTCAGGCGACGGTGGCCTCGATCAGGTCGTCCACCACGTCGGTCAGGTCGTTGCCCCGGGCGTGCACGCGCCGCTGGCGTACCGCGCCGGAGCCCTTGCTCAGCAGCCGCTCCAGACCCTCTTCGATGAAGGTCAGGTCGCCGGCCTCGGCCAGCGCGGCGCGTACGTGGCCGAACAGCCGGCGGGCCATCACCGTGGCGGGCACGAGCGTTCCGTGCCGCACGTCGAGGCTGTCGCCGACCAGGCCGTCCCGGGCCGCCCTCCAATAGGCGGCCCGCAGCACCTCCGACGGGATCGGCAGCCCGCGGTCACCGCGCGCCACCTCCCGCAACGCGGTCACGACCAGGGCCCGGATCAGGCCGATGATCGTCAGGCTGTCGCTCACGTCGAGCGGCACGTCGGCCACCCTGATCTCGACCGTCGGCAGCCGCGGCGACGGGCGGGTGTCCCAGAAGACCGTCTTGGGGTCCATCAGCGCTCCCGACTCCGACAGCGCGCGCAGCGCCAGCTCGTAGTCGCCGAACGTCGGGAAGTACGGCGGCGCCCCGGACACCGGCCACCGCCCCCAGCTGATGACCCGCCAGGACGCGTAGCCGGTGTCGCGGCCCACGAAGAACGGCGAGTTGGCGGCCAGCGCGATCAGCGTCGGCAGCCAGGGTCTGAGATGGTTGCCGACGTAGACGGCGATCTCCTCGTCCGGTACGTCGACGTGCACGTGCAGCGCGCAGATGCTGATCTCGTCCTGCAACGCGCGGTAGAGCTCCTTGCCCTGCAGATAGCGGTGGTCGTCGGTGAGCGGCGGCGGCATGACGTTGCCGAGCACCGGGATGCCACTGGCCACGACCGCCAGGCCGCAGGACCGGGCCGCCTCGGCCACCTCCTTCCGTGCTGTCCGAAGCTGGGAACCCAGCTCGCTCAGGTCGGCGGAGGGCGGCGTACGGGCCTCCACCTGGAAACGGGTGATCTCGTGGGCCACGTCGAGCATGTCCGTCGCGGCGGCCAGGACCTCGGCCGCCCGGGGGGACACGTGACGCGTGCGGGGATCGACGACGAGGTATTCCTCTTCGATCCCGATCAACGGAACCATGCACACCTCGCTGGGGAGTCCAAAAGCCTCCGCCACAGGTTGTGCCCGTACCGCCGTCGGGGGAAAACCTGGCTAGAAGGGGGCAGGACCGTACAGGGCGGCGGGGGCGCCGGTGGACATGGCCCAGTAGCGGTCGCCGTAGGACCAGTGCCACCACTCGGTCGGGTAGTTGACCAGGCCCACGGGTTCCAGGACGGCGGCCAGGATCTTGCGGTGGGCGCGGGCCTCGGCCGGGATGCCCGCGGCGGCCGTGTAGCAGGCGCCGCCGCTCTCCTCGGGGTTGTCGTTGACCTCGGTGCCCATGTCGTACTCGGTGCCGTCGGGCGCGCACAGGGTCAGGTCGACGGCGGCGCCGGCGGTGTGGGGGGCGACCTCGACAGGGGACACATAACGACTCGCCGCGATATAGGACTCGTCAGGCGTCATGTCGGGATAAGTGGTGAGGAGCTCCGCGCGGTACCCCTCGAAGATGCGCCGCTGGGTGGCGATGGGCCGGTAGCCCTCGACGATCAGCAGGTGGAAGCCGTCGGGAAGGGCGCTCTCGGCCTGTTCGAGCCGGTCGAGCAGCCCTGCGCGCAGGTGCGCGTACGCGCCGTCGGCGTCGGCCATCCGCGTGTCGACCCGCAGCCGCCCGCGTACGTCGGCCAGCGGCTCGCCGCACTCCCGGACGGGGACCGCCGAGACGCGCGGGTCGGAGATGAGGACTACGTCGGTGTCGAGCTGCCACATGGGCAGAAATTCTCACACAGTGTCGGAGAAAACCTGCTCCCGGGCCTGCTCCAGGGCCGCGACCAGGGCCCCGCGCAGCACCGCGTTGCCGGTCACCTTGGTGGTCACCACGGTCGGCTGGCTGGGGCACAGGCGGGCCACGGCCTCCTGGACCTTGGCGGCCAGCCGTTCGCCGCCGGCCCGGCCGACGTCGCCGCTGAGCACGATCAGCTCGGGGTCGAGCACGACGGCCACGGCCGCCGCGCCCACGGCGAGGCGTCCGGCCACCTTGTCGAGGTAGTCCTCGTCGCCGTTGCGGACCAGGTCGGGCACGGTGTAGCCGATCACGCCGTGCTCGACGGCCAGGCCGCGCAGGGCGTCGTGGCCGACCAGGCGCTGGAAGGAGCCCGACTGCGGCTGTGACACGTCGGCGGGCAGCGGCTCGCCCGGCACCGGCAGCCAGCCGATCTCGCCCGCGCCGCCGCTCATGCCGCGGTGCAGCCGTCCGCCGAGCATGACGCCGAGGCCCTGGCCGACGCCGGCCCAGATGACCACGAAGTCGTCGTGGCCGACGGCGGCGCCGTAGCGGCTCTCGGCCAGGGCGACCAGATTGACGTCGTTCTCTATGGTGACCGAGCCGCCCAGGGTCCGGCGGAGGCTGGCCAGCACGCCGACGTGCCAGTCGGGCAGGTCGTAGGACCAGCGCACGTCTCCGCTGCGGGGATCGACGACCCCCCGGGTGCCGATGACGAAGGAGCGAAGCTGGGAGAGCTCGACGCGGGCCGCGGCGCAGGCCCGCTGGACGGCCGAGTGGACCGCCTTGACCGGATCGCGGGAGTCGGCCGGGTTGACCGTCACCTCGACAACGATTTTACCTGTGATGTCCGCCACACCGACGGTGAGGCTGTCGGGCAGCACCTCCAGCCCGGCGACGTACGCGGTGGACGGAACCACGGCGTACAGGGCGGCGTGCGGACCCCTGCCGCCGGCGCGCTCGCCCGCGACCTCCACCAGGCCCCGCTCTTCCAGGCGAGCCAGCAGCTGACCTGCGGTTACCTTGGAGAGCCCCGTTCGCTCCCCCAGTTCGGCGCGGGTCAGCGGACCGTCCGCGAGGAGGAGTTCAAGTGCCGAGCGGTCGTTCAACCTGCGCAGCAACCGGGGGATCCCCGGGCTTCGACTCATTACCGCACCCCTCTCGTCACGAATGGCTAACGAGCGTTTCTTTTAAGAAAGTTTCTTGTTAGTTTAACAGCGTCGTTCGGCATTTGACGATCAGCCTGGTGCGGACCGTAGGCCAGCACCCGGGAAGGGAGAACCCTGTGAGGATCGCGAAGATCACAGCCACTACGGTCACCACGGCCGCCCTGGCCCTGGGCCTGGCCGCCTGTGGGTCAAGCGAGGAGCCGAAGCCGTCGTCCAGCGCGGCCGCCCCCGCTTCCAGTGGCCCGAAGTTCGCGGGCAAGACGCTCAGCATGTGGCGTCTGGGCGACAGCAACCCTGCCGCCGCCAAGTACATGGAAGAGCTCAACGCCGAGTTCACGAAGCAGACCGGCGCTGAGGTCAAGCTTGAGTGGATCCCGTGGCCGCAGGTGGCCGACAAGTTCGCCGCCGCCGCCACCGGCGCAGGCCCGGACGTGACCGAGATCGGCAACGACCAGGTCCCCATGTGGCAGAGCCAGGACGCGCTCACCCCGATCACCGACATCGCGCGTGAGGGCGACCGGGCCCAGATCCCCGAGAACCTCTACGGCTACGAGACGGTTGACGGCGAGATCTACGGCATCCCGTGGGGCGCCGGCGCCCGCGCGGTGCTCTACCGCAAGGACTGGTTCGCCGACCTCAAGATCGAGGTTCCCAAGACCTGGGACGAGCTCGTCGCCGCGGCCAAGAAGATCCAAAAGGAGAAGGGCGCCGGCGTCGACGGCTTCGCCTTCAACGGCGGCTCCGACGCCAACCACCTGCTGGCCGCGTTCGCCTGGTCCGAGGGCGGCGAGTTCGCCGTCAAGGAAGGCGACAAGTGGGTCGGCAAGCTGACCGACCCCGGCTTCCAGAAGGGCTTCGAGACCTACACCGGTCTGGTCACCGGCGGCCTGTCCAGCAAGGCGAACCTGACGCTGAACACCGTCGACATCCGCAAGCGCTTCGCCAACAACAAGGTGGCGATGTACCTCACCGCCGGCTGGGACCTGCCCGGCATCGAGGAGGACTCGAAGGGCAAGCTGAAGGGCGACAAGCTCGGCTTCTTCCCGCTGCCCGCCAAGACCGGCGGCCTGGCCCCGTCCTTCTTCGGCGGCAACGACATCGCGCTGTGGGGCGGCACCAAGGAGGCCGACCTCGGCAAGGAGTACATCAAGCTCGCCACCAGCAAGACCTGGGCCGACCGCTACGCCAAGGAAGGCGGCCTGCTGCCGGTCTACCCCGACACCCTGGCGGCGCTGAACGAGGACCCGGCGCAGGGCCCGTTCGCCCAGGCCTTCGCCAAGGCCAAGGCGTTCCCGGCCGACCCGAACTGGGCCGAGGCCGACGCCACCAAGGCCGTGCTGCAGAACGCGGCGCGCGCCGTCATCGAGGGCAAGAAGGACACCACCACGGCTCTCGCTGACGCCAACAAGGAACTCGAAGAGATCCTGAACCAGTAACGATGGCGAACACGACTACGGTCACCCGGGGCAGGGGCTCGTCCCCCGCCCCGGGGCGCCGCCGTAAGAAGGGCGGCGGGCCCGTCAAGGCCACCGGGATGCCCACCTGGAGCATCCCGTACGTGCTGCTCATCCCCGGGCTGCTGGTCATCGCGGGACTGCTGCTGTACCCGATGTTCCAGCTCGGCGTGATGGCCTTCCAGAAGGTCGGCCTCGCGCAGATCAGGGGAAGCAAGCCGGCCGAATGGGTGGGCCTGGGCAACTTCGACAAGGTCCTCTCCAACGACATCTTCTGGTCGGCTCTGCGCAACACCGTGGTGTTCGCCTTCGTCGCCGTCAGCCTCACCCTCATCGTGGGCACCGCGGTCGGCGTGCTGCTGAACAAGCTCGGCAAGAAGATGTCCCTGTTCGTGGTCATCGGGTGCATGTTCGCCTGGGCCGTGCCGCCGGTCGCGCAGGGCGTCATCTGGCGCTCGCTCTTCGACGCCGAGTCCGGCATCGTCAACTGGCTGCTCAACCTGCTGCCCGACTGGCTGGCCGCGCCGCCCGCGGGTCAGCAGGACTGGACGGGCACCCCCTGGCTCAACGACACCTTCCCGCTCTACGTCGCACTGATCGTGTGCGTGGTGTGGGCCGGGTTCCCGTTCATCGCGGTCTCGGTGCTCGCGGGCCTCAAGGGCATCCCGTCCGAGCTGTACGAGGCGGCGAAGGTCGACGGCTCGGGGGCGTGGCGGACGTTCAGGAAGATCACCCTTCCGCTGCTCAAGCCGGTCTTCGCCGTCCTGACGATCCTGTCGATCATCTGGGACTTCAAGGTCTTCAGCCAGCTCTACGTGCTGATGAACGGCCCGACCAACCGCGACGGTTTCAACCTGTCGATGTACGCGGTCGCGGAGGCGTTCAAGCCCCCGCAGAAGCTGGGCACGGGCGCGGCGATCTCCATCGTGCTGACGATCATCCTGCTCATCATCACCGTCGCGTACGTCCGGCAGATCGTGAAGCAGGAGGAGATGTGAACCCGCTGGCCCGCAAGAAGCTCGGGAAGATCCTCCTGAACACGGCCGGTGTGCTGGTCTTCCTCTACGCGGTCTTCCCCGTCTACTGGATGGTCTCCACCGGCTTCAAGGAGAACGACCAGATCTTCACGACGGAGTTCATCCCGTTCCCCACGCACTTCACCTTCGACCACTTCGCGCGGGTGCTGACCGAGGGCGTGGCGAACAACTCCATCTGGCTCTACATGCGCAACAGCGCGATCGTGGCGCTCGGCACCGTGCTCATCGGCTCGGTCTTCGCGCTGCTGTCGGCCACGGCCATCGCCCGCTTCCGCTTCAAGGGGCGTGGCACGTTCCTGGTCGTCCTGCTGATCGTGCAGATGCTGCCGGCGGAGGGCCTGCTCATCCCGCTGTACATGATGGTCAAGCGGGTCGGCCTCGGTGACCAGCTCATCGGGCTGATCATCACCCAGGTCGCGCTGACGCTGCCGTTCGGCATCTGGATGTTGCGCACGTTCGTGGCGGCGGTGCCGCGGACGCTGGAGGAGGCGGCCTGGATCGACGGCGCGAGCCGGCTGACCACGTTCTGGAAGGTGCTGTTCCCGCTGGTCGCCCCGGGGTTGGTGGCCACGAGCATCTTCTCGTTCATCACCGCCTGGAACGATCTCGTGTTCGCCCTCTACCTGATGTCGGGGTCCGAGGGATACACGATGCCGGTCGCCCTGCAGTACTTCTTCGGCCAGAAGGGCGTCGACTGGGGCGCGATCATGGCCGGTTCCACCCTGATGACCCTTCCGGTGGTCGTCTTCTTCCTGCTGGTACAACGCCGCATGGTCGCCGGTCTCACCGCCGGGGCCGTGAAGGGGTAACAGGCACTGATCCGCGTACGGCTCGGGTTCGTCCGAGCCGTACCCGGTCGTGCCTTCATTCAAGTGATGAGGAGCCATGAGTCAGAGTGATCGGGGGCTGCGTCGCCTCGCGGCCGGCACGCTGCTCGTCGCCTTCCAGGGCACCACGGCGCCCGACTGGGTGCTGCGCGAGCTGGACAACGGCCTGGGCGGCGTGACGCTCTTCGGGTTCAACGTCGCCAGTTCCGAGCAGGTCAGGTCGCTCACCACGACGTTGCGCGCCTCGGCCGAGCCCGTCATCTCGCTCGACGAGGAGGGCGGGGACGTCACGAGGCTGGCCTACCACGTCGGCAGCCCGTACCCGGGGAACGCGGCGCTGGGGGCGGTCGACGACGTGGACCTGACCTGCCGGGTCTACGCGGCGATCGGTTCGGAGCTGGCCGCGTGCGGCATCAACCTGGACCTCGCGCCGAGCGCCGACGTCAACACCGAGGCCGACAACCCGGTGATCGGGACCAGGTCCTTCGGCGCCGACCCGGCGCTGGTGGCCAGGCACACGGTCGCGGCGGTCAACGGCCTGCAGTCGGTGAACGTGGCCGCCTGCGTCAAGCACTTCCCCGGCCACGGCGCCACCCGGGTGGACTCCCACCTGGCCGTGCCCGTCGTGGACGTCGACCTGGACGTGTTGCGGGCCCGCGAGCTCGTGCCGTTCCGGGCGGCGATCGAGGCCGGCGCCAAGACCGTGATGACCGCGCACGTGGCGGTGCCGGTGGTGACCGGGGACACCCCGGCCACTCTGTCGCCCGCCGCGCTGACCGGGCTCCTCAGGGGCGAGCTCGGCTACGACGGCGTGGTCATCACGGACGCGCTGGACATGCACGCGATCACCAAGAGCGTGGGCCTGGCCAAGGGCGCCGTGCTCACGCTCGCGGCCGGGTCGGACCTGATCTGCCTCGGCCCGATCCCCGGCGAGGACGACGTCCAGCGGGTCATCGCGGAGATCGTGGACGCGGTGACCGAGGGCCGACTGCCGGCCGCCAGGCTGGAGGAGGCGGCCGAGCGGGTCCGGGCGCTGCGGGCCTGGTTCGGCGCGTCCGAGACGGTCGCCGCCGAGCAGAACGGGGTCGGCCTGCATGCCGCCCGCCGCGCCGTGCGGCTGACCGGCGAGACGGAACCCCTGGTGGAACCCCTGGTGATCGAGGTGGACACCCCGCCCACGATCGCCGTGGGAACCGTGCCATGGGGTGTGGGCCCGTGGCTGCCGGACGCCGAGATCGTCCGCGTCGAGCCCGCGGCCGCCGACGTCCCCGCCCTGCTGGCCAAGGCCGCGAACCGGTCGCTGGTCATCGTGGTGAAGGACGCCCACCGCTACCAGGCGAGCCAGGAACTGGTCTCCGCGCTGGTGGCGGCCCGCCAGGACGCGACGGTGATCGAGATGGGCCTGCCCGTCTGGCGGCCCGGCAGCGCCGCCTACATCGCCACGTACGGGGCGGCCAGGGCCAACGCCCAGGCCGCCGTGGAACTGATCACCGCCTGAGGCGGGCGACCACGCCCCCGCCGGATCAGGGCGCGAGGAGCTCCTCGCGCGCCTGGTCCAGCGCGGCCAGCACCGCGCCGCGCAGCACCGGGTTCGCATGGGCCACCGCCGTGGTGACCACCTGCGGCCGCACCGGGCAGATCCGCGCCACGGCCTCCTCCACCCTGGAGGTCAGCGCGGATCCCCCGGCGTGGCCCACCTCCCCGGCCAGCACGACCAGCCCCGGGTCGAGGATCACGCAGACCGCCGCCACACCCAGCGCCAGCCGGTGGGCGATGTCGTCGAGCATCGGCTCGCCGCGGGACCCGGCCGCCACCGCGACCTCGACGCACTCGCGGGCGCTCTCGGCCGTGAAGCCGTAGCCACGGGCCAGCTCGGCCACTTCCTCGGCGCTGACCAGCGACTGCAGGCCGCCCGCCAGCGAGGGCAGCCGGCCCGGCTTGGTACGGATGTCCTCCGGCAGCGGAACGCCCGGCACCGGCAGGTACCCGATCTCCCCCGCGCTGCCCGAACGCCCCCGGTGGAGCTTGCCGCCCAGCATGACGGCCATGCCGAGGCCGCGGCTCGCCCACACCAGCACGAAGTCGTCGACGCCCTTGGCTGCGCCGTCGGCGTACTCGGCGAGGGCGGCGAGGTTCACGTCGTTCTCGATCGTCACCTCGCGCCGCAGGTCGCCGGCGAGCGCCTCGTGGATGCCCTCGTGCCAGCCGGGCAGGTCGAAGGAGAAACGCACGTCGCCGCTGCGCGGGTCGACCACGCCAGGGGTGCCGATCACCACGCCGCGCAGCCTGGCCAGGCTGACCTTGGCGCTGCGGCACGCCTTGACGATCGCGCCGTGCACGGCGGCGACCGGGTCGTCGTGGCCGCCGGGGTCGACGGTGACCTCGGCGATCGTACGGCCGTGGATGTCGGCCACGGCGGTCGAGATCAGCTCGGGGCCGACCTCCAGACCGGCCACATAGGCGCTTGAGGGGATGACCGAGTAGAGCGCCGCGTTCGGCCCTCTGCCGCCCGCCTGGGCGCCCACCACCTCGACCAGGCCACGCTCCTCCAGCCGCGCGAGCGTCTGGGAGGCGGTCACCTTGGACAGACCGGTCAGGTCGCCGATCTGCCCCCTCGTCATGGGGCCGGTGGCCAGCAACAGCTCCAGTGCGGCCCGATCGTTGATCTCCCGGAGAAGTCTGGGCACACCAGGACGACGCTCCACGCTGATTCCCACCGTCAAATCGAAAAGGTTGTTGGAAGTTTAGCGCCCGTGCTCTTGCATATCATCGGAGCCGAACACGAGGATGCCTCATGACCATCCTCCGCGGCCCGGCGATCATGCTCGCGCTCGGCCTCGTGCTGCTGCTGGACGTGTTGAGGGTCTTCCTCCCGTCGTTGATCACCTTGTTCGGCCGCGCGGGCGAGACACCGCCTGAGCTGATGGGCCTCTACGCAGCCGCCTGGTTCATCCTGCCTTTCCTCGCGCTGTTAGCCAAGCCGCGCCACGCTCTGCTCGGCGGCGCCGCGGCGCTGGTCCTCACCAGGATCCTGCTGCAGGCGGGGGTGGGCCAGCTCTACGTCGCCTCCGCCGGCGTCACCGCGGGTCTGGTCTTCCTGTACGGCTGCGCCCACACCGTGCCGCGACGGGCCGTCCCCGTGGGCGTCATGGGCGGCCTGAGCCTGTCGCTGACCGTCCATCTGCTGCTGGACGGCGTGGATCTGGTCTGGCGCGACGGCCTGGTCCCGTGGCTGGCGGCGCTGTCCCTCTGCGCCGCCTTCCTCGGCCTCGTACGCCCCCCGGAGGCCGAGGTGGACCGCGCGCCCACGCTGACGTGGTTCCTGCTCGGCCCGGCGATGCTGCTGACCGGCGTGGCCGCCACCGGCTGGGCCAAGCCCGTGGCGAGCCCGACCGACCTGTGGCAGGTGCTGGCGGGCACCGGGATACTCGCCGTCGTCCTGGTCATGGTCGTCGTGCAGGCCGCCCATCCGCCGCTGTCCCCGGTCTTCGACCTCATCGCCGGGGTCGTGCTGGTGGCCTTCACGCTGATCCTCACCCTGACGGCGTCCTACTTCGCCGTGCTGATGATCGGCTGGCTCGGCGCCCTGCTCGCCGGAACCGCGCGGCCGGACCATCCCTCCGGACGGCGTCCCGGCGTGGCCGTGCTCGGCGGCGGGCTGGTCTTCTTCGTCGGGCTGTTCGTCTACTACGCGGCCTACGACATGAACCTCGGCTTCCCCAACGGCCTGGTCCTCGTGGCGGTGGCGGTGCTGGTCGCCGCCCTCAGCGTGGTCACGGCCCTGGTCCGGCACTCGCCTCGGCCGGTCGCGCCGGTCCGCCTCGGCTGGTTGCCGGTGGCCGTCGTCGTCCTGCTGGTGGGGGTCGTGACGCTCGGGGCGCCGTCCGCGCCGCCCGTACGGGCCAAGCAGGGCGACACCTTCACCCTGATCACCTACAACATCCGCATGGGCTACGGCCTGGACGGCCGCCTGTCGCTCGACAAGATCGCGTCCTGGGCCGCGGCCCAGAAGCCCGACGTCGTGCTGCTCAGCGAGGTGGACCGCGGCTGGCTGCTGAACGGCGGCCACGACGACCTGGCCAGGATCGCCCGCGGCCTCGGCATGCGCTACCACTTCGCCCCGGCCGGCGACAACGTGTGGGGCGACGCCCTGCTCACCAACCTCCCGGTCAAGCAGGTGCACTCCTATCCCCTGGGCGCGCACGACTACCCGACGGGAGCCCAGGCCCAGGCGATCGTCCTGGAGGTCGGCGGCAAGGAGGTGGGCATCGTCAACACCCACCTGCAGGCCCCCGAGGGCCAGGCGCCGGAGGTGGCCGCGATCGCCCGCGCCCTGGCCGTCGGCCGGGACGCCGACGAGGCCGGGCACCGCGCCGCCGGAGCCGGGGAGCAGGTCAAGCGGCCGGTGATCCTGGCGGGCGACCTCAACACCCGGCCCGCCGACCCGGCCATGGAGGTGCTGAAGGCGGCCGGGCTGACCGACCCGCTGACCGCGTTCGGGGACCCGCCGACCTCGCCCGCCGACGCCCCCAAGGAGCGCATCGACCACGTGCTGCTCACCAAGGGATTGACCGCGATTTCCGGGCAGGTGCCGCGCTTGCCCTATTCGGATCACCTGCCCGTTCTGACGACCTTGCGCCTAACCAGTGTTGACCAGGAGGGATAATCGAGAACATGCGCCTTTCCGCTCGTGTCGACTACGCCCTCCGTGCCGCCGCTGAACTCGCCGCAGCCGGCACGGGCCCGACTACTGTGGGTGAACTCGCCAAGGAACAGGACATGCCTCCCAAGTACCTGGAGAACATCCTGCTCCAGATGCGCCGCGCGGGTCTCGTGCGCGGCCAACGGGGTCCCGAGGGCGGCTACGTGCTGGCCCGGCCCGCCGCGAACATCTCGCTCGCCGACGTGATCAGGGCCGTTGACGGGCCGCTGGCGAACGTGCGCGGCGAGCGTCCCGAACACGTCGGCTACCGAGGCCCGGCGGAGTCGTTGCAGCAGGTGTGGATCGCGTTGCGGGCCACCGAGCGGGCCATCCTGGAGGAGGTCACGCTCGAACAGGTCGCCACGGGCAGCCTTCCCGAGCGCGTCCGGCAGCTCGCCGCGGACCCCGCCGCCTGGGACTGACCTCCACCGGGCGGCACAGCGGGCGCCCTCGGCCCGTGGCCATCGTGAAGGCCGGGAGGCGGTACCTAGACTGGAGGGATGCCCGAGGGAGACGCCGTCTACCGCACCGCCGCCCGCCTGCGCGGCGCGCTCGACGGCCGCGTGCTGACCAGATCGGACTTCCGGGTCCCGCGGCACGCCACCGCCGACCTGACCGGCCGTACGGTGCTCACGACCGCCTCCAGGGGCAAGCACCTGCTGACCCGGATCGAGGGCGGCCTGACGGTCCACACGCACCTGCGCATGGACGGGAGCTGGCGGGTCATGCCCGCGGGGCGGCGCACGGCCGGCGGAGACCAGGTGAGGCTGATCCTGGCCAACGAGCAGTGGCAGGCGGTGGGGATCAAGCTCGGCATGGTCGACCTGGTCACGACCGCCGACGAGGAGCGGCTGGTGGGGCACCTGGGGCCTGACCTGCTGGGCGCCGACTGGGACCCGGGCGAGGCCGTGCGAAGACTACGAGGCGTGCCGGACAGGACGATCGGCGAAGCGCTGCTCGATCAGCGCAACCTGGCGGGGATCGGCACGATCTATCGCGCCGAGACCCTGTTCCTGCGCGGGATCTGGCCGTGGAAGCAGGTCGGGGAGATCGAGGATCTCGAAGGGCTCGTCACGCTGGCCCACCGGCTGCTGGAGGCCAACAAGGGGCATGGCGGCACGGTGACGACAGGTGATCGCCGCCCGGCGAACCAGACCTGGGTCTATGGCAGGGCAGGGAGACCCTGTCGCCGATGCGGCACGCGCATCAGCCGCGGGGAGATGGGGGCACAGCCACAGGAAAGGCTCATCCTGTGGTGTGGTGGCTGCCAGCCGCGTTAGGCCGCCACCATGTCCTTGACCTCGGGGAACACGGTGTCGCCGATCGACCCGGGAACCGTCTCGGCAAGGGGCAGGCGCTCGTGCTCGGGAACGTCGGCCAGAACAGGAGTGGCCTGGAGCTCCGCCAGCGCGAACTGGTCGGAAACCTCACGCAAAACCTGCGAGAGCGGCACTCCGAGGGCACCGCAAATGGACGCGAGCAGCTCGGACGAGGCTTCCTTCTGGCCACGCTCGACCTCGGACAGATAGCCGAGCGAGACACGCGCCAGCGTGGACACCTCGCGAAGCGTGCGCCCCTGACGCACCCGCAACCGCCTCAGCACGTCACCGAGCAGCTGACGCAGCAGAATCATCTGTCGCTCCCTCCCCGGCGTGGACGTCTTCACCACGCCCCGCGCGATCGGATCGTGCCGCACATTGGTCTTCTTGGCTTCGTACATACTCCTCGCCGTCATCATGGAGCGTCGCCGCCCCGGGTCTGCCGCTCGTGCCTGGTCGCGCGACTCATCAGGCCCGCCTGCCGGGCGCTCGGTGCTTGCAGTTGGCTCACGGACCTCACTCACAGCTCCACCGTACCCGTATCCACCGACACCGCGTCAGACCGTGCTTCGCATGTTCGCTCGGGACGTAACACGGTAATCATCCGGAATGTTCCCCTTTGTTAGCCTTCAGCACACCTGCGAGGAGATCGACTGCCTCGTGCACCGTCCTTACCCTGATACGTTCACGCGACCCCTCGAAGGTCAACTCCCGCACCGAGTTCTCCCCGTCGGGACCGTGGACGGCCGCGTACACCCGCCCCACGGGCTTTCCGTCCTGCGGTTCGGGGCCGGCCACGCCCGTCACGGCCAGCCCGTAGCCGGCCCCGCACACCCGGGCGACCCCTCTGGCCATCGCCGCGGCCACCTCGGGATGCACGGCCCCCTCGCGCCGAAGCAGCTCGTCCGGCACGCCCAGCAGGTCGTGCTTGAGATCGGTGGCGTAGGAGATCACCCCGCCCCTGAACGCCTTGGACGCCCCCGGGACCGAGGTGAACGCGGCCCCGATGAGCCCGCCCGTCAGCGACTCGGCCACCGCCACGGTGGCCTCCTGCCGCACCAGCAGGGCCAGAACCTCGGCCACGTCCGCCATCGCTCAGATCACTCCCCACGCGCCCGTCTGGCCACCTGGCGCAGCTTGACCGCCCGTACGAGATAGTCGCCGCCCGTCACGACCGTCACGACCAGCGCCGCGCCCATCACCACCCACCGCAGCGGCTCCGGCACCCCGGGCAGGATGTAGAGCACGATGGCGGCGATCTGCAGCACGGTCTTGACCTTGCCGCCGTAGCTGGCCGGGATGACCGCGTGCCGCAGCAGGACCAGCCGGAGCAGGGTGATGCCCAGCTCGCGGCCCAGGATCACGAGCGTGACCCACCACGGCAGCTCGTCGAGGATCGACAGGCACACCAGCGCCGCCCCGGTGAGCGCCTTGTCGGCGATCGGGTCGGCGATCTTGCCGAAATCGGTGATCAGCCCGTAGCGCCGGGCCAGCTCGCCGTCGAGATGGTCGGTGATCGAGGCGATCCCGAACACCCCCAGCGCGGCCAGCCGCCAGCCGGTGCCGGGCAGGAACAGGCATGCGACGAAGAAGGGGACGAGCACCAACCGGAGGACCGTGAGGACGTTGGCGATGTTCCACGGGCTTACCACGCGGCGCTCGTCCCTGGTCATGGACTGGCCTTGATGCGCGCGATCAGGTCAACCCCCTCGGCGTCGACCACGACCGCGCGCACGATCTGCCCCTTGACCAGGCCGATGCCCTGGACCGTCACCGAGCCGTCGACCTCCGGGCCCTGGTGGGCGGCCCGGCCCTCGTAGCCGCCGTCGCCCAGGTCGTCGTCGATGAGCACGTCGACCTCCGTGCCGATGCGCTCCTCCGCGCGCTGGGCGGTCAGCTCCTCCGCCAGCTCGGTGAGCACGCGCACGCGCTCGTCGATGACCTCCTGGTCGAGCTTGCCGGGCAGGTTGGCCGCCTCGGTGCCGTCTTCGTCGGAGTAGCCGAACACGCCGATCACGTCGAGCCTGGCCTTCTCCAGGAAGCCGACCAGCTCGCCGAACTCCTCCTCGGTCTCGCCGGGGAAGCCGACGATGAAGTTGGAGCGCACGCCCGCCTCGGGAGCGCCCTTGCGCACGCTCTCCAGGAGGCCCAGGAACCGCTCGGGGTCGCCGAAGCGGCGCATCCGGCGCAGGACGCTCCCACTCGCGTGCTGGAAGGACAGGTCGAAGTAGTCGGCCACGCCCTCGGTGGTGGTGATGACGTCGATCAGGCCCGGCCGCAGCTCGGCGGGCTGGAGGTAGCTGACCCGCACCCGGTCGATGCCCGGGACGGCGGCGAGCTGCGGCAGCAGCTTCTCCAGCGCCCGCAGGTCGCCCAGGTCCTTGCCGTAGGAGGTGGAGTTCTCGGAGACCAGGACGAGCTCGCGCACGCCCCGGTGCGCCAGCCAGTCGGCCTCGGCGAGCAGCTCGTCGGGGTTGCGCGAGACGTAGGCGCCACGGAAGGCCGGGATGGCGCAGAACGTGCAGCGCCGGTCGCAGCCGGAGGCCAGCTTGAGCGAGGCGACCGGGCTCTCGTCGAGGCGCTTGCGCAGCACGCGCGGGCCGCTGGCGGGCGCGAGCCCGTCGGGCAGCTCGCCGTGGCCCGGGATGCCGGTCTTGGGCGCGCTCCCGCGCTCGACCGGCGAGATGGGCAGCAGCGTGCGGCGGTCGCGCGGCGTGTGCGGCTTGAGCGGTCGCCCGGCCAGCACGTCGTCGAGCCGGCCGCCGATCTCGGTGTAGTCGTCGAAGGAGATGACGGCGCTCGCCTCGGGCAGGGCCTCGGCCAGCTCGTTGCCGTAGCGCTCGGCCATGCAGCCCGCGGCCACCACCTTGACCCCGGTGTCGGCGGCGGCGAGCAGCGTGTCGATGGAGTCTTTCTTGGCCGAGTCAATGAAGCCACACGTGTTGACGACGACGACGTCGGGGTCGTCGTCGCCCAGCTGCCAGCCGGCAGCCTCAAGTCGCGCGGCCAGCTCCTCGGAGTCGACCTCGTTGCGCGCGCAGCCCAGAGTGATCAGCGATGCGGTTCGGCGGGATGACATGGTGAACACTACGGTATCGGGAGTTGGCCACCACCTGATGCACGGCCTCCCCGCCGGACTACCGCGGAGGCGACGTGGCGAGGCCGAACGAGCGGCTCACCATCTCCCCCCGGTCACCGAGTTTGTCCACCTTCTTGCCGTTGACCTGCAAGGACACCGCTCCGGCGTCGGCGAGGAGCAGGCTCAGCCTGTCCGCGGACTGCCAGGTCGAGCTGTCGCCTTCCTGCAACATCCCGGCGAAGAGCATGCGGCCCTGACCGTCGCGCACGTTCACGTACGACGTACGCCTGGCCTTGATCTTCAAGGTCACCATGTTCTTGCCCGGTTTGGCCTTGGCCGCCGCCGCGCGGGGGCCTTCGGTGATGGGCGTGTTCGGCGGCACGCTCGGCCTGGGCGTGATGGCGTGCACGTCGGCGGTGCGCACCTGGTCGCTCGCGCCGCCCAGCACCCGTACCGTGCCGAACACCACCACGACGGCCAGCGCCACGCCGAGCGCCATCGTCCAGTTGGGCCCCCGGCGCTCGCGCAGGGCGAGCGTGCGGTCGGCCTGGAACACGGCGGCCGCGCGCACGGGCTGCGGCGCCCCGCCGTGTTGCTGGTCGAACAAATGGACGGTGGCCTCCGGATCGAGGCCGACGACCTTGGCGATGGCCTTGACGTGGCCGCGGGCGTAGAAGGCGCCCCCGCACTGGTCGTAGTCTTCCTGCTCGATGCGGTTGATGATCGTTTCTCTGATGCGCGTGGCCGCGCTGACCTGCGCGACCGTCAATCCCGCCGCCTGCCTGGCCGCTGCCAGCATGGCCCCGATGCTCTGTTCCTGCACAGCGAACGCCTCCCCACCACGACAGTGCGTAGTGGTTCATATTCAATCAGTTATCGCCGTGGACCCGTGCATTGGGGTCATTCGCCACGCAGGTCGGCCAGCAGGCCAGGCAGATCGTCCGGTTTCACCAGGACTTCTCGGGCCTTGGAGCCCTCGCTGGGGCCGACCACGTTGCGGCTCTCCAGCAGGTCCATCAGCCGTCCGGCCTTGGCGAAGCCGACGCGCAGCTTGCGCTGCAACATCGAGGTCGAGCCGAACTGGGTGGTCACGATCAGCTCGGCGGCCTGGATCAGCAGGTCGAGGTCGTCGCCGATCTCCTCGTCGATCTCCCGCTTGACCGGCGCGGCGGCCACGTCGTCGCGGTATTCGACCTGCATCTGCTCCTTGCAGTGCGTGACGATCTCGGCGATCTCCTTCTCCGAGACGTACGCGTTCTGGATCCGGATGGGCTTGCTCGCGCCCATCGGCAGGAACAGCGCGTCACCCTGGCCGACCAGTTTGTCGGCGCCGGGCTGGTCGAGGATGACCCGCGAGTCGGTCAGCGACGACACGGCGAAGGCCAGCCTGGACGGCACGTTGGCCTTGATCAGGCCGGTGACGACGTCGACCGAGGGCCGCTGGGTGGCGATGACCAGGTGGATGCCGGCCGCGCGGGCGAGCTGCGTGATGCGCACGATCGAGTCCTCGACGTCGCGCGGGGCCACCATCATGAGGTCGGCCAGCTCGTCCACGATGACCAGCAGGTACGGGTACGGCTGGTAGACCCGCTCGCTGCCCGGCGGCGGCACGAGCTTGCCCGCGCGCACGGCCTTGTTGAACTCGTCGACGTGCCGGAACCCGCTGGCGGCCAGGTCGTCGTAGCGGCGGTCCATCTCGCCCACGACCCATTCCAGGGCCTCAGCGGCCTTCTTCGGGTTGGTGATGATGGGCGTGATGAGGTGGGGGATGCCCTCGTAGACGCTGAGCTCGACGCGTTTGGGGTCGACCAGCACCATGCGCACCTCGTCGGGGGTCGAGCGCATGAGGATGCTGGTGATGAGGCCGTTGACGCAGACCGACTTGCCCGCGCCGGTCGCACCGGCGATGAGCAGGTGGGGCATCTTGGCGAGGTTCGCCACGATCGTGCGGCCCTCGACGTCCTTGCCCAGGCCCACGATCATCGGGTGGTGGTCGGCCTGGGCCACCTGGGAGCGCAGCACGTCGCCGAGCGCCACCAGGTCCTTGTCGGCGTTCGGGATCTCGACCCCGATCGCCGACTTGCCGGGGATCGGGGACAGGATCCGGACGTCGGCCGACTTGACGGCGTAGGCGATGTTCTTGGTGAGGGCGGTGACCTTCTCCACCTTGACGGCGGGGCCCAGCTCGATCTCGTAGCGGGTGACCGTCGGGCCGCGGGTGAAGCCGATCACCTGGGCGTCGATGGTGAACTGCTCCAGCACGCTGGTCAGCGCGTTGACCACGGTCGTGTTGGCCTTGGTCTGCGGCTTGGGCGCGGTGCCGGGCTTGAGGAACTGCAGGTCGGGCAGGCTGTACGGCCCCGCCTGCGGCGACAGCACGAGCTGCTCGACCTTGCGCGGCGCGGGCGTCGGCTCCGGCGGCTCCGGCCTGCGCTCCGGCACGGACTGTTCCTCGTCCGCGGGCCCGTCGACGAGCCCCGGCACGATCTCCGGCGAGTGGTCGGCCAGCTTGTCCTTCTCGGCGAGGACCGGCGTGTCGTACGGCTTGACCGTCTCGGCGACCTCGGTCTCCGCCTTCTTCGTCCGCGGCCTGCGCTTGGCCGGCTCCCGGGACGCGAGCGGCTCGGCGTGCCGCTCGAACAGCATGTGCCGCAGCTCCGACAGCCGCTCGGGGATGCGGTGGACGGGCGTGGCGGTGATCACCAGCACGCCGAACCCCGACAGGAGCAGCAGCAGCGGGATCGTGATCCAGGACGGCAGGATGCTCATCGGCGGCGCCGACACGATGAACCCGATCATGCCCCCGGCGGCCGACACCTTGTCCATGCCCTGACCCTGACCCGCCGGGTAGGGGGTGTCGTTGGCGACGTGGATGACGCCGAGCACGCCGACCATGAGCGCGCTCCACCCGATGACCATGCGGCCGGTGTCGGCGTTCTGGTCGGGGTGGCGCAGGTAGCGCCAGGCCAGCAGGCCGAGCAGCAGCGGCAGCGCCCAGGCCAGCGAGCCGAACACGGCGTGCACGACGGTGTTCACGACGCCCGAGACGGTGCCCTCGGGGTTGCGCCAGGTCATCGCGGCCAGCACGATCGCGCCGGCCAGCACCGACAGGCCCACGCCGTCGCGCCGGTGGGCGGGGTCGAGCTCGCGGGCGTTCTTGCCGAGCGCGCGGGCGGTGCTGCCGATGCCGTTGGCGAGCAGCATCCACAGCCCGACGATCAGCTTGCCGACCATCGTGAAGACCCAGCTGATCGGGTCGGGATGGGTCACGGAGGACTTGCGGCCGGAGCTCGCGGCCTTCGCCCTCGGTCGCCCCGCCGCCGTGGCCGGCCGCTTCGCGGGGGTCGATCGAGGCGAGGTCGACCGCTTCGCCGGCCCCTTCGATGCGCTTTTCGGCGTACGGGTGGCCATGATGCCAAAGGTACGTCGGAGACGCCGCCGCACGCGCGGAGACGCGCCGTGCGCCTGAAATGTCCTGTTCTATTCATATAGATGACTGGTCACGTTCAGTGGCGCCGCGCATCGTTCGGTCATGACGTACACGCTGATCCATCTCACCGACGTCCACGTCGTGCCCGAGGGGCCGCCGCCCGCCCGCGCGCCGGGCAGGGCTCGTGGGACGCCGTCACGATGGCAGGCGGCCTGCGGCTGCTCGGCCCCTCAGGGGCGCCGGCCACGCTCGTGCCGCTGTCGGCCGGGCCGCCGGTCTACGAGCTGGACACCGAGGTGCTGCTCAGTCATATCGGGTGACGAACGAGATCATGTCGCCGCGGCAGCGCCGCTCGACATGGCACAGGGGCCGCCCGTCGTGCGTGAGCAGCCCCTCCCGCACCAGCACCGCCTCGCCCGCCTGCATCTCCAGCATGCTCTGGTCGTGCAGGTCGGCGGGCTCGGCCGAGATGGCGTGCCAGGCGTAGCGGTAGGGGTGGCCGGCGGCCTCCAGGGAGGCGAGCACGCCCGCCTTGGCGTCGAGGCGCAGCGCGGCCAGCTCGGGGGCCAGGCGGTAGCGGCTGAGCACGCAGGGCCGCTCGGCCGTCCCGAGCAGGGTGGTGATCTCGTGCACGACGCCGCCGGGCAGCCGCAGGTGGCCGGCCGCCGCCGGATGGGCCGCCTCGGCCCGCTCCACGACCCGCTCACCGCCGCCGAACACGCCCGCCATGCTCGCCAGGCCCGCGATGTCCGACGGGCGGTGGCGGCGCGTCTCGGGGTCGATGGAGACCTCGATGCGGCGCGGCGCCCGCCTGACGAAGCTCCCGAGCCCCTGCCGGGTCTCGACCAGGCCGGCCTTGCGCAGCTCCACCATCGCCTGGCGGGCGGTCAGCCGGTGGACGCCGTAGCGCTCGGCGAGCGCGTCCTCGGTCGGCAGGCGCTCGCCCGGCGCCAGCTCGCCCGACTCGATGGACCTGCCGAGGAGTCGGGCGATCTCCCGGTAGCGGGCTTGTCGTGGCACGTGAACACCTTAGAGGTGCCGCAGGGTTCACCCTTCGGCCACATGCAGGCGGTCTTCCCGCAGACCGCCCACTCGTATCTGACCCATGCCCCTCCTGAATTTCTGGGACGTCGCCATCGAGACGTCCCTGCGCCCGGGCGTGCTCTACCGCTCGGCGCAACCGCACACCCTCCCCCCCGAGGGCGCCCGGCTCGTCGCCGACCTGCGGCTCATCGCCGACCTGGGCGAACTGGCGGTGGCCGCCGCGCTCGCGCCGCTGGTCGGCCTGCTCCGGGACGTGCGTCAGCCGGGAGCACCTTCTTCACAACCGGAGGTATCACCGGCACCCATCTGACACTCTGACTGTGACCGAACTGCCACAACGAGTGATGTTCTAGGACGCACAGTGGACACGACCAGAGTGTCGAGCACAGCCTTCGACGGCACTCCCCACGCCCCGGCGCACGCGCGCCGCTTCATCCGCCAGGTGCTCACCGAGTGGCGCCTCAGCCACCTGGCGGAGGACGCGGTGCTGCTGGCGGGCGAGCTCGTCGCCAACGCCGTGCTGCACGCGGGCACCGGCATCGAGCTGACCTGCCGTCTCGACGCGGCGGCGAGCCCGGCCAGGCTGGAGATCGAGGTCGACGACCACCGGCCCGCCAGGACGGTCCCGGCGCCCGGGAGCCCGTCCACCGACGCCGTGTGCACGTCCGGGCCCGCTACCGGCCCCTTCCCCGCACCTCCCTCCGGACCGGCGGCCGGGCGTGGGCTCGCGCTGGCCGCCATGCTGGCCGACGCCTGGGGCGTCACCTACACCCGGACCGCCAAGCGGGTGTGGGTGCGCCTGGAGCTGACCGACGGGCCCGACCACCAGGAGGTCATGGTCGGCACGCCGGGCCTGGCGCCCGCCACCGTGGCCGCGCCCATCGAGGCGCTGCACGTCGGGGTGCTGCTCGCCGACGGCGACGGGACCGTGCTGTCGTGGAACTCCGAGGCCGAGCACCTGCTGGGCTGGACGTCCGAGCAGGCCGTCGGCAGGCCGCTGGCCGACCTGGTGGCCTGGCGCGGCCACGGCCCGTACGCGATGTCGCTGGGCGCGACGCTGTCCCTGGGCCGCTGGCGGGGCGAGGCGCGCATGCGCCACCGTGACGGCCGGCTGATGCCCGTCTACGTCTCCCACGTACGCAGCCGCGGCGGTCCGGAGGACCGGCGGTCGGTCTGGATGATGGTGGCCGGCGACCACCGCTACGTGCTGACGCCGCCGTCGGCGCCGCCGCGCAGGGAGGCCGGACGGCGCATCAAGGACCTGCTCGACCGGGACATGCCGTTCGCGGAGTTGCTGGACACCATCGCCCGGATCGTCCAGACGAGCAGCGGCGGCGACGCGGCGTACGTGCTGCTGGCCGCCGACGGCGGCGACCGGTTCGGCGTGGCGGCGGGCGCGGGCGCGACGGCGGGGCTGGTGGGCGTGCTGGCCGCGGGCGTGTTCGGCCCCGACGGCAGGACGCCGTCGATGATCGACGACCTGCTGGCCGGCGACGTCGAGCTGGCCCAGCAGCTGCGGGCCAGGTCGCTGGCGTGCGCGCCGATGAACGTGGGCGGCGAGGTGACCGGCTACATCGTGGTGACCGCGGCCCAGCAGGGACGGTTCGACCAGGAGCTCACGGTCAGCCTCCAGCACATCGCCGACCAGGTGGCCGTGCCGGTGCAGCGCGAACGGCTGGCCGAGCGCGAGCGCGCCCACCGCGGCCGGCTGTCGTTCCTGGCCGAGGCCGGCGAGCTGCTGGCCGGGGTGCACGACGAGGAGCTGATCGCCGCGCTGACCGCGCAGCTCGTCGTGCCCAAGATCGCGACGTGGGCGGCGGTCTACCTGACCGATCTGGCGGGCATGACCAGGCTCGCCCACGTCTGGCACAGCGAGGAGCGCTACAACGCCAACCTGCGCAGGTCGCTGCCGGCGATCCCGCGCACCGCGCTCAACGAGGTGAGCTGGCCGGTCGGCGCCGAGACGGTGCTGTCGTTCCCGCTGCTCACGCAGGGCAGGTCGCACGGCGCGCTGGTGATCGGCCGCGCCGAGCCGACCCTGCCGCTGGAGCTGGCCGACCTGCTGGCCGACCTGTGCCGGCTGGTCGCGCTCAACCTGCACACCGCCATGCTGTACACCCGGCAGGCGACCACCTCGCGGGTGCTGCAACGCAGCCTGCTGCCCATGCGCGTGGCCCCCATGCCGGGCCTGGAGTCGGCGGTCGTCTACGAGCCGGCCGAGGAGGGCGCCGACGTGGGCGGCGACTTCTACGACCTGTTCACGGTCTCCGACCACTGGTGCTTCGCCCTCGGCGACGTGTGCGGCAGCGGCCCCGAGGCGGCCGCGGTGACCGGCCTGGCCCGGCACGCCGTACGGCTGCTGGCCAAGGAGCACTACACGGTGGCCGACATCTTCGACCGGCTCAACCAGGCCCTGCTGGAGGAGGGCGACGACGGCCGCTTCCTGAGCCTGCTGTGCGGCGAGCTGACCCCGCTCCCCCAGGGCGGCGCGCTGTGCACGATCGCGTCGGCCGGGCACCCGCCGCCCCTGCTGCTGCGCGCCGACGGCGTGGTGGACACGGTGGCCGCGCCGCAACTGCTGCTCGGCGTCGAGGCCGGCGCCAGGTTCTACGTCGAGACGTTCGAGCTGGCGCCGGAGGAGGTGCTGCTGTGCGTCACCGACGGCGTGACCGAGCGGCGCGACGGCGACCGGCTGCTCGACGACGACGACGGCCTGTCGGCGCTGCTGTCCACCTGCCGGGGGCTGAGCGCCCACGCGGTGGCCGAACGCGTCCGGCAGGCGGTCGAGACGTTCGCCCAGGAGCCGTCGCACGACGACGTGGCGCTGCTGGTCATCAAGGCCGCGACGGAGCTGCGCGGGGTCAGGCCGTGAACCGGTAGGTGGTCGAGGAGGTGTGGCGCTCGCCGGGCCGCAGCACGGTGGAGGGGAAGTGCGGCTGGTTCGGCGAGTCGGGGAAGTGCTGGGTCTCCAGGCACAACCCGGCGAAGGGCCCGTACGGCGTGGCGACCCCGTCGAGCATGCCGCCCGCGTAGAACTGCACGGCGGGCTCGGTGGTGGTCACCCGCATGGTCAGGCCGCCCGCGCTGACCTCGATGTCGCCGTCGAGCACGTAGCAGTGGTCGTAGCCGCCGTCCATCCGCTCGCCCACCGCGTGCGGCTCGGTGAAGTCGAAGGGGGTGCCCTTGACCGGGGCGAGCTCGCCCGTGGGGATCTTGCCGTCGTCCACGGGGAGGTAGTGGCCGGCGTCCATGCGGACGACGTGGCCGAGCACGTCGCCGCCGCCGGTCAGGTTGAAGTAGGAGTGGTTGGTGAGGTTGAGCACGGTGGGCGCGTCGGTCTCGGCGGCGTAGTCGAGGCGGATCGCGTCGTGCTCAAGGGTGTAGGTGACCGAGGCGGTGAGCGTGCCGGGGTAGCCCTGGTCGCCGTCGGGGCTGGTCAGTTCGAGGGTGACCGAGGAGGGGGTGCGGGCGGTGATCGTCCAGACCTGGGCGTCGAAGCCCCGGGTGCCGCCGTGCAGGCTGTTGGGGCCGTTGTTGACCGGCAGGCGGTGCTCGCGGCCGTCGAGGGTGAAACGGCCACCGGCCACGCGGTTGCCGTAGCGGCCGACCACGGCGCCGAAGTAGCGGCTGCGGGTCAGGTAGTCCTCCAGCGTGTCCAGGCCGAGCACGACATCGAGGCCGGAGACCTCCAGCGAGCGCAGTACGGCGCCGTAGGTGAGCACCTCGGCGCGCAACCGTCCGGACGACAGCTCCACGCGCTCGACGCTCTCGCCGGACGGCAGCGTTCCGAAGATCATGTGTTGGCCCTTCCCGTGGACTCGCGGACGATGAGGTCGGTGTCCAGGTTGATCACCGCGCCCTCGCCCTCTGACTGCAGCAGCAGGTCGACCGCCATCCGCCCGGCCGCGGCGGCGGGCATCGCCACCGTGGTGAGCTTGGGCCGGCCGAGCCGCCCGGGCAGGATGTCGTCGAACCCGATCACACTGATCCGGCCCGGCACGTCGACGTCCATCGCCGTCAGCCCCTCGATGAGGCCGAGCGCGACGAGGTCGTTGTAGGCCAGCACGCCGGTCGCCCCGCAGGCGGCCACGTCGGGCGCCACCGCCAGGCCGCCCGACTCGGTGGGCTGGTTGGGGCCGAAGAAGAGCAGGTCGAGGCCGGGCATCTCGGCCGCGGCGGCCTGCATCTCGTTGCTGGTCCACGAGCCGGGCGGGCCGGACAGCAGGGCGATCCTGCGGTGGCCGAGCCCGGCCAGGTGCTCCAGCGCGAGCCTGGCGCCCCTGCCGACGTCCATCAGCACCGCGGGCATGCCCTTGATCCGCCGGTTGACCAGCACGGACGGCACGTCCTCGGCCAGGCGCTCGATCATCCGGTTGGACAGCCGGGGGCTGCACAGCAGCACGCCGTCGACCTGCTTGGCGAACGTGCGGATCAGCTCCTCCTCGACCCGCGGATCCTCGTCGGTGTCGGCCACGAAGACGTGGTAGTCGCGCCCTCGCGCCTGCGCCTGCGCGGCCTTGATCAGCGGCGGGAAGAAGGGGTTGGCGATGTCGGCCACGATGAGGCCGAGGTTGAACGTGCGCCCGGTCGTCAGCGCCCTGGCCGCCCTGTTGGGCCGGTAGCCGAGGTCGTCGGCGGCGGCCAGCACCCGGTTTCGCGTGGCAGGATTGACCAGGTGCGGCGCCGAGAAGGTGCGCGAGACGGTCGACACGTGCACGCCGCAGGCGCGTGCGACGTCTTTGATCGTCACCGTCATCGCCCGTCCTCCTTGCAAACGGTTGCCAGAGCCAAGCCTTGACCTTCGGCAGTCTAGCCGTCAAGGTTTCTGCAACCGTTTGCTTACCAGGAGCCGCCGAGTTCCTTCAGCGTGAACACTCCGCCGGCGCGGTCGTGCACAGGGTCCGACAGGTCGGGCTCACCCTGTTCCGCGACGAGCGCGGCGGCCTGGGGCTCGGAGTTGTCACGGGAGGCGTAGCCGATGCGGCGGGCCTCGGCCAGCGACCACCACCGGCGGGCGTTGTCGGAGACGCCCCAGACGACGTGGTAGCCGGGCGCCGTGAGCGCGGCCTCGACCAGCCGGGCGAGGTCGTCGGGCGAGATCCAGGTGGCCAGCCCGCGGGTGTCGGCCGAGCCCTCGTTGCAGGTGCCCAGCCGGATCACGGTCACGTTCATGCCGAACCGGTCGTGGTACAGGCTGCCCAGGGCCTCCATGACGACCTTGCTGACGCCGTAGAAGGTGTCCGGGCGCGGGAAGGCGTAGTCGGGCAGGACGGAGCCGTCCCGCGGCCTGGTGTGGAAGCCGGCCGCGTGGTGGCTGCCCATGAGCACCAGATGCCGGACGCCCTCGTTCCTGGCGGCCTCCATGAGGACCTGGGTGCCGTTGACGTTGGCGTGCACGATGTCGTCCCAGGGGTGTTCGCGGCTCTGGCCGCCCAGGTGCAGGACGGCGTCCACGCCCTTCATGGCCGCGGCCATGGCCGCGGGGTCGGCGAGGTCGGCGCCCGCCCATTCCTCGTCCGGGCCCGGCTCGACCGGGTGGAGGTCGGAGAGCCGCAGCGTACGACCTGGACGGGCGAGCCGGGGACGGAGCAGCGTGCCGACTTTTCCCGCCGCGCCGGTCATCAGAATGCGCATGCCAACCGTTGTACACAATTCTGATTCAAATTCACATACTCGAATATTGACCGCGTTGTCTCGCCATAGTTACCGTCACAGGAACCAGTTCAGACACACGACATGTGTCCATGTATGTGAACGGGAGGCGGTCTGATGTCACGCCGTTTGCTGGGACTCGCGCTCGCCGCGACCCTGGCCGCCACGCTGACGGGCTGCGGTTCCGGGGGATCGAGCAAGGACGACACGCTGGAGATCTGGATCAGGCAACCGCCCGACTCCGATGCCGCGAAGACGGCGGTGAAACTCGCCGGGGCCTTCACCAAGGCCAGCGGGGTCAAGACCAAAGTCGTCGCGCTCTTCGACGACTTCGAGACGAAACTGAACCAGCAGGCCTCGCAGAAGGCGCTCCCCGACATAGTCATCAACGACACCGCGCAACTCGGCAACATGCATTCTCAGGGCTGGCTGCGGGAGATCGACAAGGGCAAGCTGGCCGGCGGCGACCAGCTCTCCGACCTGGCCTGGAAGGCGGCCACCGGCTCCGACGGCAAGTTCTACGGCGCGCCCTTCTCCGCCCAGGCCTTCGCGCTCGTCGTCCGCAAGGACTGGCGGGAGAAGGTCGGCATGCAACCCCCGCGGACCTGGGCCGACCTGGCCGAGCTGGCGCGGGCGTTCACCGAGAAGGACCCCGACGGCAACGGCCAGAAGGACACCGCGGGCTTCGTGATCCCGGCCGGCACCAAACGCGGCTACGCCTCCTGGTACGCCTCCTCCCTCATCTACGCCAACGGCGGCGACTTCGTGAAGCCCACCGGCCCCGGCAGGTTCACCGCGATGACGGACGACCCCAGGACCGTCGAGGCCGTCCAGTACCTCCAGGACCAGTTCTGCCGGAGCAAGACGGTCAACCCGGGCGCGGTCAGCAACGACACCACCGTCACGCACGAGGTGTTCGAGAAGGGACAGGGCGGCATCTACCTGGTCGGCCCGTACGTGCTGGCCCGGTTCGTCAAGAGCGTCGGCACCGACAGGATCGAGGTGCTGCCGGTGCCCAAGGGCCCGTCCGGCGGCCCCGGGACCCTCGGCGAGGGCGAGAACGTGTACCTCATGGCCGGCTCCGGCATGGAGGACGCCCAGAAGAGGTTCGCCGAGTTCGCGATCTCCCCCGACGGCCAGCGGATCGGCATGAACAAGGACGCCAACGGCGCCATCGTCCGCCTGCCGGTGAACAAGGGCGTCGATCTGGCCGCCGAGCGGCAGGACCCGCGCTGGAAGGTGTTCCAGGAGTCCTACGAACATGCCGTCTACGCGCCCCCGGTGCCCAACTGGGCGCCCATCCGGCAGGACTCGGCCGACGTCATCAATGCCGTGTGGGCCGACTGCGGCGCCGACGTCAAGGCCAGGATGGGCGAGCTGACCACCAAGCTCAATCAGGAACTGAAGAGCCAGAAGGCGTCATGACTCCGGCCGTCACCCGGGCGGCGGCCATGACGGCCGGCCCACGCCGCCGCGCCAGGCCGGTGCGGCGGCGCGGGACGCTGGTCGCCTGGCTGTTCCTCGCGCCCGCCCTGCTGCTGTTCCTGTACTTCAAGTTCATCCCGATGGTCCTGGGCCTGTGGAAGAGCTTCAACAAGGTCCAGTACGTCTCGGACGAATGGGTCGGCCTCGACAACTACCGCACGATCATCGCCGACGACGCGTTCGTCGCGGCCATCTGGCACAGCCTCGTGCTGGCGCTCGGCACCACGCTCGGCTCGCTCCTGCTCGGGCTCGTGCTCGCGTTGCTCGTCGAGGGGCCCGCCCGCCATCTGTGGTTCGTCAGGACCGCGGCCTTCCTCCCGGTCGTCACCACGATGGCGGCGGTGGCCGAGGTGTGGCGGATCATGTTCCATCCGGGCGACACCGGCATGCTCAACGTCGTCATCGGGTGGGTCGGCATCGACCCTCAGCCGTGGCTGGGCAGCGAGGACTCCTCGCTCTGGTCGATCATGCTGATGAGCGTCTGGCGCGGGACGCCGTACGACATGATGATCTTCCTGGCCGGGCTGGTCGGCGTGGACCGCAGCCTGTACGAGGCCGCCGCCGTCGACGGCGCCTCCACCCGGCACCGGCTGCGGCACATCACGCTGCCGGCGTTGCGTCCGGTGTTCTGGATCCTGTTCACACTGGCCGCCATCCGCGGGCTGCGGGTGTTCGTCGAGGTGTACGTCCTGACCAACGGCGGCCCCAACGGCTCGTCGGAGGTGCTGATGACGCTGATCTACAAGCTCGGCTTCCAGAAGAACGAGCTGGGGGTCGCCTCGGCGGGCGGGATCGTGCTGTTCCTGGCCACGCTGGCGCTGACCCTGGTCGTGCAGGCACTGCGCAGGAGGCAGGCGACATGAGGTTCGACAGCGCCCTGGGCCTGGAGGCGCGCAGGGGGCCTCTGGCCACCGCGGGCAAGGTCGCGCTCTACTCCGCGATGGTCCTGGTCTTCACCGGGCCGCTGGTGGGGCTGCTGGTCAGCGCGTTCAGCAGGACGCTCGACCCGACGTCCTTCTCGTTGTGGCCCGACGACCTGACGCTGGAGAACTTCGTCCAGGCCGGGGAGAAGAACGTCTATCTGTACCTGTTCAACTCCTTCGTCGTCGTGGGGTTCGGGCTGCTGCTGCAACTGCTGGTGAGCGTGTTCGCGGCGTACTCGCTGGCGCGCAAGAAGTTCCGCGGCATGACGGTCGTGATGCTGCTCATGCTGGCCACGATGATGCTGCCCGAGGAGATCATCGCGATCCCGCTGTCGCTGGTCCTCGCCGACCTGCCCGTCCTGCACCTGAACCTGATCGGCACGTACGCCGGGATGATCCTGCCCGTCGGCGCCTGGGGCTTCTCGATCCTGGTGATGACCGAGTTCATGAAGGAGGTGCCGGTCGAGCTGGAGGAGGCGGCCCGCATCGACGGCGCGGGCGAGTTGCGCATCTTCGCGACGATCATCGTGCCGCTGTGCCGTCCGGCCCTCGGCGTGATCGGCGTCTTCGGCTTCACCATGATCTGGGACCAGTACCTGCTGCCCCTGATCGTCTCGACGGACTCCAGCACCTGGACCCTGCCCATCGCCCTGCGCTCGCTCCGCTCGGACGAGGAGGTCGGCCTCGGCGTGCTGCTCGCAGCCTCACTGCTGGCGCTGCTGCCGTCGATCATCGCGTTCCTGGCCTTCCAGCGGCAGTTCATGCGAGGTCTGACCAGTGGGGCGATCAAGGGTTGATGTCCATGTATCTGGACGGGATCCCATATCCTGACACCCCGAAGCCGCCGCCGAGATGGGACGAGTATGGAGCCACAGCTGGTCAAGTCCGCCGAGCGGACCGTACGCATCCTGGAGACCCTGGCAGAGTCCTCCGACCACATGACGCTCTCGGAGCTCCAGCGGCGCACCGGCTTCCCACGCAGCAGCCTGCACGCCCTCATGCGCACCCTGGTCGAGCTCAACTGGGTGGAGACCGACACGACCAGGTCGGCGTTCGGCATCGGGCCGCACGCCCTGCTGACCGGCACCGCCTACCTCGACAAGGACCCGGCGCTGCGCTTCGCCCAGCAGACCCTGGAGGACCTGCGGGACGAGATCGGCCAGACCGTGCACTTCGCCCGCCGGGACGAGGCCCACGTCCTCTACCTGGCCACCCGCGAGTCCCGCGAGGCGGGCCACGTGATCCCCAGGGTGGGCCGGCGGCTGCCCGCCCACGTGACCGCGCTCGGCCAGGTGCTGCTCGCCCAGCTCACCGACGACGAGGTCGTGGCCCTGCTGCCCGACCCGCTGAAGGCGCTGACCGAGCACACCATCACCGACCTGACCAAGCTGACCGGAGAGCTCGACCAGGTGCGCACCCGCGGCTGGGCCCTCGAACGCGAACAGGGCACCCCCGGCGTGGCCTGCGTGGCCGTGGCGGTCGACTACCGCATCCCGGCCACCGACGCGATCAGCTGCTCGATGCCGGTCGCGCTCCCGCCCGCCGAGATCGAGCGGATCACCGAAGCGGTGATCAAGCACACCCGCAAGCTGGCTGCCACTCTGCGCAGGGAAGGCATCCGCTAGACCCCCTCATTGGAAGGACTGCCGATGCGGCTGGACGGTGTTCTCTTCTTTCCCGTGACCCCCTTCGACGGCGACGGGGCCGTCTCGGAGCAGGTGCTGGCCGAGCACGTCTCCGCCGGGGTCGCGGCCGGGGCGGGAGGAGTGTTCGCCGCGTGCGGAACCGGTGAGTTCAACGCCCTCGACCTGGCCGACTACACCAAGGTCATGACCACGTCGGTGGCCGCGGCCCGGGGGCGGGCGCCCGTCTTCGGGGGCGCGGGCGGGCCGCTGCCCACCGCCAGGGCCGTCGCGCGGGCCGCCGCCGACAGCGGGGCCGACGGGTTGCTGCTGCTGCCTCCGTACCTGGTCAGCGCCCCACCATCCGGTCTCGTGCGGTACGTGCGCGAGGTGGCGGCCGCCACCGACCTGCCGGTCATCATCTACCAGCGGGCGAACGCGCGCTTCTCCCCCGCCGCCGTGGCCGAGCTCGCCGCCCTGCCGAACGTCATCGGCTTCAAGGACGGGCTGGGCGACCTCGACCTGCTCCAGCGCATCATCCTGACCGTGCGGGCGGCCGCGCCCGGCGGGGAGTTCACGTTCTTCAACGGCCTCCCCACCGCCGAGCTGACCGTGCCCGCCTACCGCGGGCTCGGGGTGAGCCTGTACTCCAGCGCCGTGTTCGCCTTCGCGCCCGAGATCGCGCTGGCCTTCCACAAGGCGGTGACGGGCGGGGACGAGGTGCTCGTGCGGCGGCTGCTCACCGGTTTCTACCTACCGCTGGTGGAGCTGCGTGATCTGGTGCCGGGGTATGCGGTGTCGCTGGTCAAGGCGGGCGTACGGATGCGGGGGCTGGACGTGGGCGGCGTCCGCCCGCCCCTGCTGGACCCGTCCCCCGAACACCTGGCCGCCTTGGAGCGCATCACAGCGCAGGGCCTGCAAATCGCCGCCACCTGACCAACCCCAAGGCTCTCTCCCCGGCCCCCTCCCCCACGCGCCCTGAGCCCTGGCATGCTCGCCGCCCTCAAGAGCGCATCAGGCGCGTCCGCAGGCGGGCCCGTCCGCCCAGCGGGGAGCCCCGAGCGGGGTGGCGTTCTTGGGCGCGTCCGTCAGCCCGCCTGCAGGCGGCCGTCCACCCGGCGGGGGATCCCGAGGGGGTTGGCGTCCTTGAGCTCGTCCGGCAGCAGCGCCTCCGGCCAGTCCTGGTACGCGACCGGCGCCACCCATCGCCCGATCGCCGTCGCCCCCACCGACGTGTACGCCGACGTCGAAGCAGGCCAAGGCCCACCGTGGTGCATCGCCCAGCAGACGGCCACCCCGGTCGGCCAGCCGTTCCAGATCAGCCGCCCCGCCTTCCGCCCGAGCACCTCGACGATCTCCTCGGCCTCGTCCGGATCACCGCCATGGACCGTCGCCGTGAGCGACCCTTCCAGCCGCTCCAGCACCCTCCGCAGCTCCGAAATCTCCCGATAAGTCACCACAACAGCCGCCGGCCCGAAACACTCCTCCGCGATCCCCGGCAACCTCGCCCCGAACGACTCCAGATCGGTCGCGAACACCTTGGGCGCCACCGCCCAGGCCCCCTCCCCCGGCTTCCCCTCCGCCAGCAGCGGCAGTTCGCCGAGCCGTCCGAGCCCGCCCAGGTACCCGTCCCGGATGCGCTCGGCCAGCATGGGCCCTCCGCCGGTCGCCTCGACCGCCGCGACCAGCGCCTTGCGCAACTCGTCGTCCTCGGGGACGAACACGAGGCCCGGGTTCGTACAGAACTGCCCGACCCCCAACGTCAGCGACGCCGCGAACCCGCTCGCCACCTCCCCCACCTCCGCCGACGGCAGCACCACCACGGGATTGACGCTGCCCAGCTCCCCGTAGAAGGGGATGGGCGTCTCCCGCTCGTCGATCAGCTTCTGGATCGCCTTGCCGCCCGCCACCGACCCGGTGAACCCGGCCGCGACCACCCGAGGGTGCCGTACCAGGTCGGCTCCCGCCTGCATCCCCTGCACCATCCCAAGCAGGTCCGGGTAAGGCAGGGCGTTCCGTACGATCTTCGCCACCCGCTCGGACGTGTTCGGATGCCCCGGATGCGCCTTGACCACCACGGCACATCCCGCCGCCAGCGCCGAGGCGGTGTCCCCACCGGCCACCGAGAACGCGAACGGGAAGTTGCTCGCCGCGAACACCGCGACGACCCCGGTCAGCGGATGGTTCATCCGCCGCACGTCCGGGCGCGGCGGCGTGAGCGCCGGGTCGGCGTGGTCGATGACGGCCTCCAGGTAGCCGCCGTCCCTGACGACCTGGGCGAACAGCCGGAACTGGCCGGCCGTACGCGCGACCTCGCCGCGCAGCCGTCCCTCTCCGAGCGCGGTCTCCTGATCGGCGAGTTGCCACAGTTCGTCCACGTGTGCGGTGAGCGCGTCGGCGACGGCCTCCAGCGCCTCCGCCCGCTCGTCCGCCGGGGTCGCACGCCACGCGGCGCCGGCCGCCACCGCCGCGGAGACGATCAGGTCGACCCCGGCGCTGTCGGTCTCGGGCAGTGCGCTGCCCACGGTCTCACCGGTCCTGGGGTCGTATCCGTAGATCATCGAGTGGCCCTTCGGAGTCTTGACACTGTCTCGGCCCGATTCTTACAGTTGCGGCAACCTGTCCACAAATCTGGCAATTGTTCACATATATGGACGGCGGTTTCTGAATTGATTATCCGGCAGATCCACGTCACCCCCGTCGCCTTCCGGGACCCGCCCCTCCTGAACGCCGCCGGAGTCCACGAGCCGTGGGCCCTCCGCACCATCGTCGAGATCATCACGGACGAGGGCATCTCCGGCCTCGGCGAGACCTACGGCGACCTCGGCCACCTCACCAAGGTCCGCGAGTGCGCGCAGGTCCTGCTTGGGCTCGACGTCCACGCCACCAACGAAATGTACGCCCGCATCGCCGCCACCGTCGGCGACGTCGTCACCGACCTGCACGGCCTGACCGGCGTCGCCACCAAGGAGAAGAGCGTCGACCGGGTCTTCTCCCCCTTCGAGGTGGCCTGCCTGGACATCCGCGGCAAAGCGGCCGGCGTACCCGTCGTGGACCTGCTCGGCGGCCGCGTCCGCGACGCCGTGCCCTACAGCGCGTACCTCTTCTACAAGTGGGCGGGCCACCCCGGCGCGGCCCCCGACCGCTTCGGCCCGGCCCTCGACGAGGCGAGCCTGGTGGCACAGGCCGCCCTCCTGATCAAGGAGTACGGTTTCTCCTCGATCAAGCTGAAGGGCGGCGTCCTCCCACCCGACCAGGAGGTCGCCGGCATCCGCGCCCTGCACGAGGCGCTCCCCGGCATCCCCCTCCGCCTGGACCCCAACGCCGCCTGGAGTGTCGAGACCTCCATCCGCGTCGGCCGCGAGCTCGACGGCGCCCTCCAGTACCTGGAGGACCCCACGCCGGGCATCGCGGGCATGGCCGAGGTGGCCGCGGCCGTCCCGATGCCGCTCGCCACGAACATGTGCGTCGTCACCCCCGAACACCTGCCCCCCGCCATCTCCGCCCGCGCGATCGGCGTGCTCCTCCTGGACCATCACTACTGGGGCGGTCTCGTACGATCCGCGCACATCGCCACCCTCTGCGGCACCTTCGGCCTGGACCTGTCCATGCACTCCAACTCCCACCTCGGCATCAGCCTGGCCGCGATGACCCATCTGGCCGCCGCCACCCCGAACCTCACCTTCGCCTGCGACACCCACACCCCCTGGCAGGACGGCCAGGACGTCGTGCGTCCCGGCAGCCTGCGCTTCACCGACGGCGCCGTACCGGTGCCCGCCGGTCCCGGACTGGGGGTCGAACTGGACCGCGACGTGCTGGCGGTCATGAACGAGCAGTACGAGACCTGCGGCATCCGGGCCCGCGACGACACGACGTACATGCAGCGCCACGAACCCGCCTTCTCCGCGAAGAGACCCCGCTGGTGAACGTCGCCTACGTCTACCCCTGGGACATCGTCGGCGACCCGTCGGCCCCCGCCCGCCTGGCCGACCTGGGCGTGGACGTGATCGCCCTGGCCGCCAGCTACCACTCCACCCGCGCAGCCACCCCGTACCACCCCGAACACCGCGTACTGGACGTCCCCCATCCTGCGTTCTACCTGCCGATCCGCCCGCGCGCCTGGTCCCGCCTGGTCCCCGCCGCCCCCACCTGGACCCCGCCGGACGCCTACCTCCAGGCCCAGACGGCCCTGCGGAAGGCCGGCCTGAAGGTCCACGCCTGGACCGTCCTCACCCACAACTCCTACCTGGGAACCCGCTTCCCCGACCTGAACGTGCGCAACGCCTTCGGCGACCCGTACCCGTACGCCCTCTGCCCCGCCCACGAGGACGTCCTAGCGTACTGCGAGACCCTCGTCACGGAAATCCTCACCCTGGCCGAACCGGACGGCCTGATCCTGGAGGCATGCGGCCCGATGGGCTTCGGGCACCAGAGCGTGCACGAGAAGACCTCCGGCGCCGACTGGACCGCCACCGACGCCGACCTCCTCTCCCTGTGCTTCTGCACCGCCTGCGCACCGCAGTACCTTCCAGAAACCGCCGCAAGAGTCCGCATCACCATCGACCGCCCCCAACCCACCCCCGGCCCCCTCACCACCCCAGCCAGCGGCACCACCGCCGCAACCACCACCCCCACAGACGCCCCCACCGCCCCCTCAAGCACATCCACCCCAAACGCGCCGACCTCAGTGGACGCGACCTCAGGGGACCCGGCGTCAGACGGCCCGGAGTCGGAGGGCCCGCCGTCGGAAGGCCCGCCGTCGGAAGGCCCGACCTCAGGAACACGGACCCTTGGAACATCGTCCGCAGGCGCCCTGACCTCAGGAGCCTCAACCGCAGGCATCCCAGCCATAGGCACAGCAGCGCCAGGAGCCCCGACCGCAGGCCCTGCTGGTAACGCTTCGCCCGACCCCGACCCCGACCCCGACCCCGGCGCCGCACTCCGAACCCTCACAGCCCCCGACAACACCGGCGGCCATGCCACCCTCCGCCACCACACAGACCCGATGGAGCTCGCCCTCGGCCCCTTGGCGAACGAGATACGTGCAACCCGCGTGAGCCTGTCAGCATCCCTCCGCCGCCGCCTCATCTCGGCCGCCCGCCGAACAGCCCCCAACATCCCCATCACCCTGCACGCCAACCCGAACCCATGGGCCACCGGCGCCTTCGCCGCCCTCCCCGCCGGCGACCCAGACCTGGACGTCCTCGTGGGCAACTGCTGGGGCGACACCACCACCGACGCCGCCCGCCTCACAGCTCTGGCGAACCTGCGCACCCCTGGCCAACGAGTAGGCGCCTACGTCCTGGCCCTCCCACCCCGCCCCGCCGACGCAGCCACGCTGGCCGGCCAACTGAAGACCTACGCCAAGGCCGGCGCCTCAGAATTCCACCTGTACCACGCAGGTCTGGCCTCCCGGCGCCGCCTCTCCACCATCGCGACCGCTCTCCGCCTCCTCCAATAGCCTCGCCCCAACGACCTGCCCCAGGAGCCTCCACCTCACACCGCACCAGTGAGGAGAGGCACCCATCCGGTGCGGCTCACTCCCTCGCCGGCGACGCCCCGTCGGGCCACCCATCAAGATGCACGTGACACTCATCGCCGCAGGCACTCAAGCCCACATGACAGCCAGCGCACCCGAGTCCCCGGAGAGCTCCCCCAAAGAGCCGACACTCCAGGACGATCAACCAGCCCAGCAAAGGCAACGGACTGCCTTCGCCGATCACCACCGCCCGCCAAAGACGAAGCCCAGACACAGAAAGACACCCACCAACCAGCCCAAGCAACGACAGAGCTGCAACCAGCGTCTGAGGTCAGCCATTCCTCAGATCAGCCATCACGGCCCAGCGCCAAAGATCAACCATTTGGCCAGCGCCTCAGCCGCCTGACTTGACCACCTCAGCACCCCACAACCCGCACCAGCCGCCAGCGCCGACCGTCAGGCCCCAGCCCGAGCAATGCCACCCACGCACCCCCCGAACCGACGCCACTTAATCCATCATCGCAAGCCACCCCAGATGCGCTCCCCCGAACGGCCCTCTACGAGCCCCAACCGCATCCATCAGCCACCGAGCGCTCTCCTCCGCCGCAGCGATCAACTCCGGCGGATACCCCAGCACGACCTGATGCTCAGCGAACTCGTCCTCATCGTCGAGGATGAGCCGCCCATCCCGCTTCCTGATCACATCGAGATCGAGATCCAACATGGTGACCTCGTCGTCACGCCACTCGGGAACCGTGGTGACATCCACATAGACCTCGGTCCGATGCGGTGCCGCGTTGAACGACGCCGTCCACCAGGCATCCCGCGGAAAGAGCATGATGGCGTGGGTGTCCCAGGTGATGGCCGGCCCATCCCCCTTGCGCGCAACCGTCCCTCCAGGCACGGCAACCCACACCCCATGCTGATCTTCTCCGAGCACCTTGCCCGGATGGTTCCAGTGCAACGCCCCGCCGTACTTCCGAAACACCACCCGTACATCGCTCATAGAACAAATCTACTTTTCGTCCCCCGCCACCACGAGCACCCATACGCCGCCGCCCCACCCCCTTCCGCATCCGCCCTTCACCATGCCTCCGAGACCATGCCCCCACCACAGACCCCGCCCAGGCCCTCTACCTCCCCTCCCTCCCGCACCATGCCGGAACACCATCCGACACGCCTCACAGCACAAGCCCCAGCCCACTCCTCACTGCCACCCGAGACTTGGCAGGCGGCCCCCTGACCAGCCCGCGAAACGAGCCGGCCACCAGGGGCCACACCCGAAAGGCCGCCACGGCCCCCATGGGACTGAACCGCAGACCAAGAACACACCTCAACCGAAACTAACCTGACCGCTCCACGAACCCTCAGCCCCCGAAGCGCAAACAACACGACAGGCGCCAGACACTCCCCAACCGGCCCAGAACGAACCTGACCCCTCACGCTCCCTCAAGGCCAGTACGCTCCGCCCTCTGCCAGAGAGTCGCCTCGAACTCGAGCCGCCACACCCTCACCAGAGGCAAGGACCAACGGAAGCCGACAGAACCTCTCTCCCTCACACGCCATTCAACATACTCGACCTGCACTCAACAACACTTGAATCAAGCCACCAGGGAACATTTCGCCTAAAAGCTATACAATCTCTGAAATGCCGCCAGCATTACATCGCCCCCAAAAAGGACCATCACACCGTCACCACTCATGACCAACCGCTCAAATACCCGCACATTTTCATCATTCCCGCCCCGCGCACACACTTCCAGCCCAAGAACGCTCCGATATCCCTCTTACCACGGCTCCCCGATCCCGCTTAGATAGTGAGCCGTGGCAAGACGTAGCGAGTTGACCGACGAAGCATGGGAGCGGATCGCGCCTCTACTCCCGATTGCCGCAGGCCCCGGCCGCCCTTGGCGGGGACACCGGCAAGTAGTTAACGGAATCCTGTGGCGCTTCGAGACTGGAGCGACCTGGCGAGAAATCCCCAAATGCTACGGCCCCTGGCAAACCTGCTACGAACGATACAAACGCTGGACCGAAGACGGAACGTGGGCAAGGGTCCTAGAGGAAGCACAAGCCGGAGAAGATCCCAACCCTTCCCAGACAACCAGCACCCCTCCACCACACCCCATTCATAGCCCTCAAAAAGGAACAAACACCAACGGACAACCACCCCACGCCCCCGAGCACCCATGAGGGACGCAAAATGGGACGCTTATCCCACTATCCCCGAACCGTCCACCCTCAGCACTCCACCAGCATCAACATAAGCATTCGGCCCCACAACTAGGCCACCGGCTAGTAATCTTCACCCTGAGCAAGCCGAAACACGAACGGTTGCCACACTTAACCGTTCAATGTAGGACGAGACTGATCCGATAGCGGATCCCACAGACACCCGCGCGGGCACTTTAGAAACCCCCTCCATTTTGCCCGCGCGGGCACCTACTGGCTCCTCCACTTCGGCCCGCGCGGGCGCCACCCCTACACCTGTGCCCGTGCGGGCCGATCCTGAGCGTTGGCAGTTCTGTACGAACCGATGCTCGTCCCTAAGAGCCTGCCAACAAAGGCTTGGGTGTGGCGGCGGCGCCGATAGTAGGCGTAGGCCAGGGCGAGCACGATCGGGCCCCACAGGTTCAGCGGGCTGATGCATGCCGCGGCCAGGATTTCCCACCAGACGTTCTCGTAAGCGACCTGGTCAACGGTTCCGACCCATTGAAGCACCGTCTGTACCGGCAGTATCGACAAGATCGCACCCCCGGCCACCGCGGGGATGATCGCGGCCATCGGCCGTACGCGACGCCCCCCGAGGAACGGGATCCAGTTCGGGACGACCTCTCCCCACCGGCGCACGAGGCCGATGCACAGCAAGGCCGCCAGCTCCGACAACACGCTGAGCCCGAAGATGTACGAAAGCCTGATGATCCACAGCGCCGGCATTTCCGTGTCGTGGACTTGGCCCATCGGGAAGTTGAAGGCGAACGGCAGCCTCCACAAACAAGAAGGAAGCACCAGCCAGGGAAGCGCGTAGGCGGCACGCAGCGCCCAGCGCGGGACGGGCCGTTCGGTGTCGCTGGCGGCCGGAGCTTTGTGCAGCAAGTTGATCGTCATGGTTCTACCTCCAGGACTGTCCGGATGAGTGGCCGGCGTGTACTCGATCTTGGTGATTCATCTGGCCGTCGGCGGCGAGACCGGCCAGCAGCCATCTCTCCCGCGTCTGCTTCTGCTGGCCCGCGCCCTGCCCGAGTGCTCCGTGAACGGCGCTTGACAGCAGCACGCCGGACATCGGTTTCCGTACCATCGCAGCCTCCTGGCCTCTGGAATCAGCACCCAGACTGCGCTCGCGCGGCGAGGAAGACATCTGCCGATCGGCTGATTCGCCGGCACCGGCGCTGCTCTAAGGTGCCGCCCATGAGACTTCTCGCAGGCGGGCTGGTGGCGGCTGGCGCGCTCGCGCTCGCGTTCGTCCTGTGGCCGCTCCCGAGCCCGCTCGTCGTCGTGCCCGCGGTGCTCACGGCCGCAGCCATGTGGCTTGTCTGGTGGCCGAGGGCACGCCCCCGCCTCGCGGCGATCACGGCGGCCGCCGGTGTGACCGGCGCGGCGTGCACGCTCGCCTGGTTGGCCGATCCCGGCACCGCGGGCGGCCCGTCGACCTACGTTCACACGGTCGCCGTGCTCGCGTTGATGACGCTGACCGTGCGCTGGGCCGCCGTACGGCAGGCGGTCCCGGCGGTGGGGGTGGCCGCGATCTCCGAAGCGCTCCTGGCGTTGCAGATCACCCAGCCACCGCCGTCGGGCCTCGACGCGGTCGCCCTCACTCTCTTCTGGTCCATCGGCACGGCAGGCGCAGTCGGCCTCGGCGCCTATCTCCGTGCTCTCGATCGGCGCCGGGTCGAGGCGGTCAGGCAGGCCCGCCGCGCCCAGCGGCTGCAGCTTGCCCGCGACCTGCACGATTTCGTCGCCCACGACGTCAGCGCCATGGTCCTGCAGGCACAGGCGGCGCAGATCCTGCTTGACCGCGATCCGTCCGAGGCCGTGGCTGCACTGCGGGCGATCGAGGAGGACGGCTCGCGGGCGCTGGCGTCGATGGACCGGACCGTACGCACGCTGCGCGAGCTGGAGGGCGACAGCGCCCCCGCCGAGCCGCTGCCTGGCCTCGACGACCTGCCCGATCTGGTACGGCGTTTCGCCGACGCGGGCTTCCCCGACACCGAGATGCGCGTCGAACCGTCCGGCCCGGTGCCGCGCGAGGTCGCGACCACGACCTACCGCATCGTCGTGGAGGCGCTCACCAACGTCAGGAAGCACGCGCCGGCCGGGTCGAGCGTCGCCATTCAGGTGAGCGACGAGACGGGGCCGGTCGTCGTGACCGTGGCCGACCATGCACGCGACCAGGCCCTGCCGCGCCTGCCGTCCGCCGAACGCGCCGGCGTCGGCCTGGCCGGGCTGGCCGAGCGGGTGGAGGCGCTGGGCGGCAAGTTCACCTCGGGCCGCGCCGTCGGCGGCGGCTGGGTCGTGAAGGCGGTGTTCCCATGACCATCCGGGTTCTGATCGCCGACGATCAGCCGGCCGTCCGGCGCAGCTTCCGCACGATCCTCGCCGCCCAGCCGGACTTGGAGGTGGTGGGCGAGGCAGCGGACGGCGTGGCCGCGCTCGACCTCGCCCGCGCGCTCCGGCCGGACGTGGTCGTCGCCGACATCCGCATGCCGCGCATGGACGGGCTCGAACTCACCCGGCGCCTGGCCGGCCCCGAGACGCCATCGCCGATGCGGGTGATCGTCGTGACCACCTACGACCTCGATGAGTACGTGCACGCCGCCCTCCGCGCAGGAGCCTGCGGTTTTCTGCTCAAACACGCGGGGCCGGTGCTCCTCGTGGAGGGCATCAGAGCGGCAGCCGCCGGCGATGCCTTGATCAGCCCTTCGGTGACCGTACGGCTGCTGCGCCATCTCACCCCGTCACCCGTTCGTACCGGCGTACCGGGTGAACAGCCGCTGAGCGACCGCGAGCTGGAGATCGTCAAGCTGGTCGCCGCAGGGAGATCCAACCCCGAAATCGCCGCCGAGTTGTTCATCTCGGCGGGCACCGCCAGGACCCACGTGGCCAACGTCCAGCGCAAGCTCGGTGTGCGCAACCGCGTGGGCATAGCCGCCTGGGCCTGGGAACACGGCCGTGCGTGAACCCTGAGCGAGCGCCTGCGGTGACGCCGACACCGTTCGATCGCGGCGACGGCGGTCGCTGCGGCGCTCTGTGTGCCGCGCGTTGTGTGCGCGATCGTGTCGAGGAGGCCGATCCCGTCCACATCGATCACGCCCACGCCCGGGCGGGTGGCCGTACCTGGCTGTACCTGGCGAGGACCGGCCAGCGCGACCCACGGCATCGACGTCCCCTTCGTCCTCAGCCTCTAGGCAGCTCAGCGGCCAGGAGCCCGTGGTTGTCTGTCTGCACGCCCGCAGCCGTGAAGGCCGGCGGTTGCGCCTCACCGGGAGGTGCATGTCGGGGCCGGAAACCGGCATACCCGTCGGATCTGACCGATGCCCAGTGGTCGGTGCTGGAGCCTGAGGCGCGGGGCGCGATGGCTGAGCTGGTCGCGGTCGCGGGCCGGCCCATGGTGCATGACCTGCGCGCGGTGCTGGACGCGGTCAACTATGTGACCCGGTACGGGATCGAGTGGCGGGCCCTGCCGGTGGATTTCCCGCCGCACGAGGCGGTGTATGCGTTCTTCGTGCGCTGGTCGCGGCGTGGTCTGCCCGAACGGCTGGCCGGACGGTTGCGCGGCCGGCTGCGGGTTCTGGCCGGCCGGGAGGAGTTGCCGACGGCCGGGTGTATGGACTCTCAGACGGTCCGGGCGGCCGAAACCGTCGGCGCTGCGGCCTGCGGGTATGACGCGGGAAAGAAGCCCAAGGGGCAGAAACGGCCTGTGGTGGTGGACACGCTCGGGCTGCTGCTGTGTGTGATGGTGACCGCCGCGTCGGTACAAGATCGCGACGGCGCGCATCGGGTGCTGGCGCTGCTGCGCGAGAAGTTCTCTGCCATCGGCCTGGTCTGGGCCGATGGCGGCTACGCCGGGCGGCTGCAAGCCTGGGCCCGGCAGGTCCTGGGCCTGGCCGTCACGATCGTCAAGCGCAGCGACGACGTGCGCTGCTTCGTGGTGCTGCCCCGCAGGTGGGTGGTGGAGCGGACGTTCGCCTGGCTGGTGCGCTACCGCCGCCTGGTGCGCGTCTACGAACGCAGACCCGACCATCATGAAGCCCTGATCTGGTGGGCCAGTGTGCACCCGATGACCCGCCGCCTGACACGCGAACTGGCCGGCAGGCCACCCGTGAGCCGGTGGAGCGGCCCACCACCTCTGCCGATCTTGTGCAGCCCTGACCGGCGCGGCAAGGTCCTGCAACTCCTGTCCCCTCAGCCCTGGCGAGCCGGGAGAGGAAGCGAACTGGCCGCCATCCTCGGGATCGAGAACGTCAACAGCTTCCGCGTCCAGCTGTGCCAATGGTCCCACCAGGGCTACATCCACAAGATCGGACCGGCTCTCTACGGGCCCATGCCCACCAGCACCTAAGCCTTTGTTAGCAGGCTCTAAGAACCACGCGTCGCGCAACGCGCTGGCCGCAGCGGTGAAGGAGACCAATTCCAGACCCATGCCCCCCTCCCCCGGACAAGACAACCCGCCCTCATAAACATCAAGCGCAGTACGGCGGCGCCCCAGCATGTCCACCCCGGTAAGCACCCGTCGTGATAGCGCCGGCCCCTGGCCCCCACCAACCCAACGCCCCATGCTCCCGCGTTCCCGACCCCAGGGTCAGGCGTCAGGCTGAATCGCTCCGGCTTCGGTGGAGACCTGATCTCTTGAGAGGATCGAGTCCATGCCAGGTGAATCACCGCCTTGCGGAGACCAACCCACTCTCGTATGCCGCGATGACCAGCTGTGCTCTGTCACGAGCCTCCAACTTCGCAAGCAATCGGCTGATATGCGTCTTGATGGTGGCCAAGCTCAACCGCAAATGATCAGCGATCTCCCCATTGGACAGCCCGCGAGCGATCAACAACAGGACTTCCCGCTCTCGCTCCGTCACCCTGTCAAGCCCCTGCGGCCGCTGCACCACCGGAGTCTTCGTGAACTCCTCGATCAAGCGCCGCGTCACCGTGGGCGCAAGCAGGGCCTCACCACTCGCAACCACCCGAACCGCAGCGAGCAGATCTGCAGGCGGCGTGTCCTTGAGCAGAAAGCCACTCGCTCCGGCCCGAAGCGCATCGTAGACATAAGCATCTAGATCGAACATCGTCACCACGAGAACCCGCGAGACATTCCCAATACGCCGAGTCGCCTCGATACCGTCCATATCCGGCATGCGGACATCCATTAGCACCACATCGGGTCGCTGCTCCAAGACGACCGCCACTGCTTCGGTGCCGGTTGACGCCTCGCCTACCACCGTCATGTCAGGCTCGGAATCGACCAGCATCGTGAAGCTCCCCCTGAGCAGAGCTTGATCATCAGCAACGACGACCCTGGTCACGAAACCTCCTGGTAGGGCAGGCGCGCGAAGACACGAAACCCCTGTCGAGGCAAACTCCCCGCTTCGAAGACTCCGCCGTACATCATGACCCGCTCGCGCATCCCGATCAGCCCATGCCCGGAGCCGTCCGCAGGCGACATGTGCCTTCCAGCGCCCTCGTCGATCACCTCTATCCGCACCTCACCCCCATCTGCGGCGACGGATACCCGGCACCGAGTCGGCGAGGCATGCTTGACCACGTTTGTGAGCGCCTCCTGCACGATGCGATAGACGGACAACTCCACACCATCCGGCAACCGTCTTCCCGCCGCCGCATGACCTTCTCGTCGTCCCCTCATGCCATTGCCGGGAACGGCTCCTCCGATCAAGCGATCATTCATCGCCTGGTCGTCGTTCCAAAGCGCGGCGTGTTCCCCTTCACGCGGCTCACCTCCTCTCCGCACCTGTGGCGTGCCTCCGTCCTGAACACGCGCACCCGCCCTCTCACCGCCGGCCTCTTCCTCCGCGAGCCGGAGATCAAGCTCAACCTCGACCCCAGCTTGCCGGGCCTGCTCCGCCAAGCCCTGCAGACCCTCGATCCCTGGAACGGGGACAAGATCTGGCAGCTGGGTCGAACGCAGCATTCCGAGCAGGTGGCGCATCTCCACCAGAGCACTTCGGCTGGCGGTCTCGATCACGCGCAGGGCGTCGTGCGCCTCTTCCGGTCTGGTCGCCAGCACGTGATTGGCCACGCCCGCCTTGACCGCGATCAAGCCGACGCTATGAGTCACGACGTCGTGCAGCTCCCGCGCGATACGTAACCGTTCCTGCGTCACCGCGTGCTCCGCCAATCGCTCGGCCTCCCTGGCGGCGTACAGCCTGCGTTCCCGAACCGCCCGCCCTATGGTCCAGGCTCCGCCGAGCGCCGCGATACCGACCAGCGGTTGATCGATGTGCATCAGCCAGACCGGAGCGCCCCCACGCGGTGTGCCGCCTGCCATCACCAGCCCCAACACACTGATCATGCTGACCACGCCGATGGCTGAGGACGGTATCAGGGCGCCGCGCTTGTCGGTCATGGCCACGATGTAGAGCGCATACGCGGGTGCGATGCAGGCGTACCCCACCACATCTACCGCGGCGGCGAAGACGGCCAGCAGCAGCGTGAGACAGAAGACGGACAGAGGCCATAGCCTCCGCACCGCCAACGGCAGCCCCAACCCGCAAGGAAGGGCGATCTTCATCCACGGCGGCACTCCTGGGGTGGCGACCGCCGCCGTGACGAACACGAACGTGAAGGCCAGTCCCGCCGCCAGATCGAGCACGATCAGTTGACCGCGGCTCCAACGCCTGGCGAAGAAGGGATGGTTCTCGTTCACGCGTTGAACGGTAGCCTCTCGCCGAGCTGAGCACGTCAGCCCAGGGTCTGACCTCGAGATTCGAACCGTGGTCTGATGCGCCGCGGACCCGGCATGCCGCATCTTCTTCAGCGTGATCGAACTTCAGCACCTCACCAAGCGCTACGACGACACGCTCGCCGTGGACGATCTGTCCTTCAACGTGGAGCCTGGCCATGTGACGGGATTTCTCGGCCCCAACGGCGCCGGCAAATCCACCACGCTCCGCCTGATCCTGGGCTTGGACGCGCCCACCTCCGGCCAGGCCCTGATCAACGGCAGACGATATGCCTCCTTGAGCAAGCCCATGTTCGAGGTGGGGGCGCTGCTCGACGCCGGTGCGGTCCATGGCGGGCGCAGCGCCTACAACCATCTGCTCTGTCTGGCCACTACCAACGGCATCGGTGCCACACGGGTGGCCGACGTGCTTGAGCAGGTCGGGCTGGGGGATGTGGCGCGAAAACGCGTGGCCGGCTTCTCCCTCGGCATGAAGCAACGGCTCGGCATCGCGGCCGCGCTGCTCGGCGATCCTGGCGTGCTGTTGTTCGACGAACCTGTCAACGGACTCGATCCCGACGGGGTGCGCTGGATCCGCGACCTCATGCGATCGCTGGCTGCAGAGGGGAGAACCGTCCTGCTCTCCAGTCATCTGATGAGCGAGATGGCATTGACCGCTGAACGCATCGTGATCCTCGGCCGGGGGCGGCTCGTCGCGCAATCCACGGTAGCGGAGTTGACCGCGCGCTATCCCTCGCTGGAAGACGCATACATGGCCCTGACGGCGAGCAGTGTCCAGTTCGGCGCGGCGAGATGAGGGCAGCGCTGCTCGCCGAGTGGCTGAAGCTCCGGTCGGTGACTTCGACGTGGAGAGCGATGGGCGCGGCAACCCTCATGGCAGTACTTGGCGTGGTGTGGACGATCTATGTCAGCGGCCTCGCAGATGAGCGAGGGACGCTGCAGGCAGCCGCGCCGGAACAGGGTTTCCTGCCGCTCCTTCAGATGAGCCTCACTGTGCTGGGCGTGCTCGCGGTCACGTCCGAATACGCGACGGGGATGATTCGTGCCAGTCTCACCGTCGTTCCACGGCGCGGCACCTTACTTCTGGCCAAGGCCGTCGTCGTCGGCCTGGCCACGTTGACAGCGGGTCACGTCATCCTGCTGGTCACCTATTCGGCGAGCCGTCTGATCGCCGACAACCACCGGCTGGGTTTCAACGAGACATCCCTGACCGATGACGTGCCCATGTTGTTAGCGGCGGGGATCTCGGTGACGGCGCTCGCTCTGGTGGGGCTCGGCTTGGGCGTGGCCACGAGGTCAACGGCCGGAGCGATCACCTCGGTCGTGGCCTTGTTGTTCATCTTGCCCGGTGTTGTCGGATATCTGCCGGCGCCGTGGAACACGCGTGCCGCATCACTGCTGCTACCGAACCTGGTTCCCCAACTGGTCGGCGATCGCCTCTCGTCACGGCTTGGGGACGGTCTTCTTCCACCTTGGGCCGCGCTCCTGGCTCTCCTGGCCTACCCGGCAATCGCGCTCGGTGCCGGTTTCATCTTGCTCAAGCGGAGGGACGTATGAGTGTTCTCGCCTCGGAGTGGCGGAAGGTCCGCTCGGTCCGATCTTCCTATCTCATCGTCGGCATCAGTATCGGCACGATCCTTCTCGGCCTGGCTCTGGCCTCCATGGCGGCCGGCATGTACGACAACGCCCCTATGGAGCAGCGCCCAAGCGCCCGGATAGCGGATCTGGAGGAGGTTCTGGTGATCGTGCCCCAACTTTGCATGGGCGTGTTGGGCACATTGGTCATCACGTCTGAATACACCACGGGCTTGATCCGAACGAGCCTGACGATCGTCCCCCGTAGATGGCCGGTTCTCGCTGCGAAGTCTGCCGTGGTGGGCGCAATGAGCCTGGTCATTGGGCCGCTGGCGGTGTTCGGGACGTATTTCGTCTCCCGTTGGGTGCTTGGCGACCGCTTCTCCGGTGCGTATCTGACCTCGTTCGCGGACAGGCTGCCGTTCCTGCTCGTCACCAGCCTCACGGTGGCGGTCTTCGCGCTGCTGGGCCTGGGTTTGGGCGCACTTCTGCGTTCCGCCGCCGGGGCGATCACTGTGTTGGTGGGTCTGATCTATGTGATCCCGATGATCGTGGGCAACATCCCGGAGCCCTGGAGTGAACGGCTGGGCTCGATCATGATCGGTGCACTGCCCCGCGAGATCACCGGTGACATCATCACCACGTCGGTGTACGGGTCACTTCTGTCTCCGCCTGCGGCTGCCGCTGTGCTGGTGGCGTACGCGGTGCTTCCCCTGCTGGCCGCCGTCTGGCTCATACGCAGGAGGGACGCTTGAGATGCCTGCTCCAAGGACCTTGTCGAGGCGTCTCCACCGCCGTCTGATTCTGCAACCGCAGGTACGGCAGGCTCAGGTGCCTGCCGTACCTCCCGGTGGCTCAGACTTCGAGCACGACAGGGATGATCATGGGTCGGCGGCGATAGGTGTCGCTGACCCAGCGGCCGACCGTGCGGCGCACGACCCGGCGGATCTCCTGCATGTCGACCACGCCGTCCGCGGCCTTGTCCTGAAGAGCCCTTTCGATCTGTGGAATGAACTCCTCGAACTGCGCCGGATCGATGCCGGACCCTCGCGCGTGAATCTCGGGGCCGGCGGTGAGCTTGCCGGTGGCGGAGTCGACCACGACGACCACCGAGATGAACCCTTCGTCGCCGAGGATCCTGCGATCCTTGAGCGAGGTGTCGGTGATCTCGCCCACCGAGGTGCCGTCGACGTAGACGTATCCGGCGTGAACCGCTCCCACGATCCTCGCCCTGCCGTCGACCAGGTCCACCACGACGCCGTCCTCGGCGATCACGATGTGGTCGTCGGGGACACCGGTGAGCGCGGCGAGCTTGGCGTGCGCCCGCAGGTGCCGCCATTCGCCGTGAACCGGCATGAAGTTCGAGGGACGGGTCAGGTTCAGGACGTAAAGAAGCTCGCCTGCGGCCGCGTGGCCGGAGACGTGCACCTTGGCGTTGCCCTTGTGCACGACACGAGCACCCCACCTGGTGAGCCCGTTGATCACCTTGTTGACCGCGGTCTCGTTCCCTGGCACCAGGGACGACGCCAGCAACACAGTGTCACCCTCGGCGATGCGGATCGGATGATCGCGATTGGCCATCCGCGACAGCGCCGCCATGGGCTCGCCCTGAGAGCCGGTGCAGACCAGCACCACGTCTTCCGGCGGCCACTCCTCGATGTCGCGCGAGTCGACGATCAACTCCGGCGGCACCTTGAGGTAGCCCAGGTCACGGGCCACGCCCATGTTCCGGACCATCGATCGTCCTACCAGGGCCACCTTGCGGCCGTGCCTGGCAGCGGCGTCCATCACCTGCTGGATGCGGTGCACGTGCGAGGCGAAGCTCGCCACGATCACGCGCTGTTCGGAGGTGCGGATCACCTCGTCGATGACCGGCCCGATCTCCCGCTCACTGGTGACGAAGCCCGGCACCTCGGCGTTGGTGGAGTCCGACATCAGCAGGTCGACGCCCTCGGTGCCGAGCCTGGCGAAGCCGCCGAGGTCGGTGAGCCGGCCGTCGCTCGGCAACTGGTCCATCCGGAAGTCACCGGTGTGCAGGACGATGCCGGCGGGCGTCCTGATCGCCACGGCCAGCGCGTCGGGGATCGAGTGGTTCACCGCGAGGAACTCGCAGTCGAAGGGCCCGAAGATGTGCCGTTCGCCCTCGACGACCTCGACCTTGGTCGGTTGGATCCTGTGCTCCGTCAGCTTGGCCTCGATCAGGGCCAAGGTGAGCTTGGATCCGATGAGCGGGATATTGCGCCGCTCGCGCAGAAGGTAAGGCACGGCCCCGATGTGATCCTCGTGGGCGTGCGTCAGCACGACGGCTTCGATGTCGTCGAGTCTGTCTCTGATGTATTCGAAGTCGGGCAGGATCAGGTCGACACCCGGCTGGTCGGGCTCGGGGAACAACACCCCGCAGTCGACGATCAGCAGCCGGCCGTCGTATTCGAAGACGGCCATGTTTCTGCCGATCTCCCCCAACCCGCCGAGCGCGACGATGCGCAGGCCGCCATAAGGCAGCTCCGGCGGGGGGCCAAGCTCAGGATGCGGATGGCTCATGCCCGGCCCCCATGGTCAAATCGTGTTCTCAAAACTCCCGGTTCCTCCCCGTTCCTATGCGTCCGTCAACTTCACCCCGCCGGCCACCAGGCAAGCACGCAGCTCGGCGATTTGCTTCTCTGTCGCGGCCACGAGCGGCAGACGTACCGGTCCCACCGGCACGCCCACCAGGCTCAGCGCCGCCTTTGCCATGATCGCGCCACCGGCCTTCAGCATGATCCCGTCCACCACGGGTGCCACCTGACCGTGTACTTCCAGTGCCTGCTTCACATCACCGCTCTTGTGCAGCTCGATCATGCGAGCCAGTTCGGAGCCCACGACATGCCCGACGACGCTGACGAACCCAGCGGCACCAAGGGACAACCAGGCCAGGTTGAGCAGGTCGTCGCCGGAGTAGAAGACGAGATCGGTCGCCGTCATCACCTGGCTGGCGGCGAACAGGTCGCCCTTCGCGTCCTTCACGGCCACGATGCGGTCGTGCTGCGCCAGGCGGATCAACGTCTCAGTCTTGATCGGGACGCCGCTGCGTCCGGGGATGTCGTAGAGCATCACCGGGAGCTCGGTGGCGTCAGCCACGGCGGTGAAGTGCTGAAAGAGCCCCTCTTGCGGAGGCTTGTTGTAGTACGGCGTCACCACCAGCAACCCGTGGGCGCCCACGTCCGCCGCCTGCTTCGCGAGCTTGACGGTGTGGCGCGTGTCATTCGTCCCCACCCCCGCCACTACGGCCGCGCGGTCGCCAACAGCCTCGAGGACGGCGCTGACGATCCGTCGCTTCTCGTCGTCCGAGGTGGTGGGCGACTCGCCTGTCGTCCCATTGACGATCAGGCCTTCATTGCGCTGCTCGTCCACCAGGTAGGTGGCCAGGCGTCGTACTCCCTCGTAGTCGACGTCGCCGTCAGAGGTGAACGGCGTGACCATCGCGGTCAGCATGCGACCGAAGGGTGCTTCGGCGGTTCCAGTTGGCGATGCCATAGTGCGAACGCTACCTGGATTCGCAAAAGCGTTGGACGTCGCCACCCCGCTTTGCCTGCCTCGCGGGGGCATTTGCCCTCATTCGCGGGCCTTCGGAGGGGCAAGGCTACAAGGGCGACCGCTTGGTGCAACCCGATGGGCTTCGCCTGCGATCACCCGGTCAGCAGGCGAATCCTCATGTTCTCCCTTTCCCCGGACGGGATCGAAGGGGAAACTTCGACAGCCTCCGGGCAGTCCTTACCTCGACAGTTCGATCTGGTACCTGATGAAGCCCCGGTTCTCGGCGACCTTGTCGTAGAGACGGCGCGCAGTGCTGTTCGATTCATGGGTGTTCCAGTAGACCCGGGAGCAGCCGTGATCCCGAGCCCAGTCGGCGACGGCCTCGATCAACTTGCGTCCCACTCCCCTGCCCCGGACATCGGCAGCGGTGAACAGATCCTGGAGATAGCAGACGTCGGCGTCAGGGGCCGAGGTGCTGGCATGGACCAGAAAGTGCGTGATGCCGACGAGTCGCCCGTCCAACCTTGCACCGAGGGCGTGCATCCGGGAGTCCGCCTGGAATTCCTGCCAGGCCCGTTCGTACATCTCATCCGGTTCAACTCGCTGGTAGAAGTGGATGTACGACCGGAACAGGTCTTCCCAGACGTCCCGGTCGGACGGCATGAGCTTGTCAATGCTGATCACATGGACTCCTTACAGGCACGGCCTCAGAACGCCGCCCCCGAAGGGCACACGGAGCCAACAGTCAAGACGAGGGCGGAAGGTCACAACCTAGGGACAAGGTGGCCCTCTCCAACACAGCCACTTCTTTGCGATATCAGAGGACCACTCCGCTTGATGCCAGGCCGAAAGCTGACCTTCATGAGGGCCAGCCCACACAGGGCCTCGAAGCTACAGGGCCCCGAGGCTGTCGCCGACTACCGATCGCGGAGTCACCTGCAAGGTGGCGTCGCTCTGCAGCCCCTCGGACATGAGGGCTGAGTCACAGGCAAGACTTTGCCGAGGCTGACGGCTCTGCGTGTGTTGCGACTCTCATCAGCCGCTCTCCTGGCCCACCAGAAACCAGATCCGCTGCAGGCCACTGATCACGTGCGTCCTCGTCCTGCGCGTGACTCCTCCATGCCTGCGAGCAGTATGACTACTTACTGTCACACGGTTGCGCATGGACTTCGCAGCATGGTGTGGCCCACGATCCCGTCCGACAGGCTCTTGCTCAGCTCGCTGCGATCGCACCTTCAGCCGCGGAACCGGGAATTCGGTCAGTAACAGGTCAGAAAACCCGCAAACCAGTGCGCAACGTACCAAATGGGCTGGACGAACTCGCCGCAACGGCCGCTCTCGACGGCGCGCGCATTGGAAGAGGTCGCCGATATGTGCTCGGGGGTACACACATCGACGACCTCTACCGGAGAATCGGTGTCCCTTACATCAGCGTTACAGGGTTTCTCCGATAATTTTTCACCATCGCAAAGTTGGGGCTCCAGCAGTCATCGATGACGGTCGGTTACCTGTCGAATACGGCAACATGGGGCAACGCCTCACACGAACCCCCAGGGATGGACTAGTGGCCACCTCAGATCCGGTCTACCTGCGTGTCGTCGAAGACATCCGGCGGCAGATCCTCGACGGCACCCTCCCCCCAGGCGCGCCCATCCCCTCACGGGCGCAGCTGACCCGCAAGTACCAGGTCGGCGAGACCGCTGCCCGTCACGCTCTCCGCGTACTCGCGGGCGAAGGTCTCATCATCGGCCGCGTCGGTTCAGGCCATTACGTTAGGGACCGTCCAAATTTGACCCCCTTGCATCGATGGCGTTTCCTGGATCACCCCGCGCCGTTCGCGTCCGACCTGCAGTCGCAAGGCAGACGCGTGACGTGGGATTGGCACAGCGAACCAGCCGATGCCAGCCCTGACATCGCCAGACGCCTACGCATCGACGAACAATCCACGCTGACCAGAACGAACTACGTCTTTCGCGGCGACGGCAAGCCGATCCAGCTTGTCACCGCCTACGAGCCGATGGCGTTCGTCGCCCACACCGAGGAGGAGCGCCGGAGTCTGGTCGCGAGAATGTACGCCCATGGCATAAAGATCACTGAGGTGGTCGAGTGCATCCACACCCGGGTGCCCCAACCGGCTGAGAGCGACGCGCTCGACCTGGCGGCAGGGGTTCACGTTCTCCATGTCGAACGTACGCATTGGGCCGGCGAACGTCCTGTGGAAACGAGCGACATCGTCATTCCAGGTGATCGCTTCAGAATGATGTACAGCATGCCCGTCTGACCGGATTCAGAGCTCCGGGCGGCGCCGCGCCTCGCCGCCTGGAGCCTCGCCTGCCCGCAAACAGTCACTCGGGAAGCGACGTCTCAGGGAGCCGAAGGCGACACCCCAGCTTCCGTCATGACGCCCGTTGACATGGCCGATTGGCGCACAAGATGTGAGCTGGGCAAAGCAGGTCGAATTTTCACCGACGTACTGCCCGGCGACGGTGGTGCCGATGGGGGAAGCCAGCGACCGGGCGCGTAAGTGTCGCCGTTGCCCACGTGGGCCGGAACCGGTGATTCCTGCGAGCCGGGTGCCATCGTGAGCCGCCGGCGGTGCGGTGGCACTGGATGCTGTCGGTGACGTGGGGCAGGGTGCTGCGGGACAAGGATGCTGCGGCGCAGTGAAGCAGCGCGCGATTCTTCCCACAGTGCTCTGATTTCGACCCATCCACCAGGAGCCTCTCAAGGGTCTGTCAGTCGGGCGCTCCGCCGTCGGACCGCCAGGTGCGCTTCAGACGAGAAATGTCTCACTGCTCGATCGGCCAACTCCCGGCGTTGCGGACGAGACGGCCAGGCAGCGGGACGCAGTCAGCCATGCGGACGCGCAATACCTGGCGGCACTGGTGGCCATCCCCACGATCTGGCCGACGTGGAGCAGGTCGAGGTCGTCCTTGCTCATGACGAGCCGCAACCCTGCGCGTAGATGACGTGTTCCTGAAGATCGACTCCGATCAGACGCGCACCGACGTCGAGACGATGGCCATGGCACCGATCCCGACGCCGAGGTCCTGTGGCGCAAGCCGCCTGTGCTCGCGCTTGCCGCCCTACCTGGGACGGCACCCGGCCGCCTCGGCGAGCCGACGAGGTCACGCTCCTCTGAGATCTCGGGCATTCGATCGGCGACATCGGGCGTCGACGCACGACTCGAGTCGAGATGTGTCCCGGCTGAGTATCAGCAACTGCCTTTAACGGCCCCAAGATGAAAGCCTCAGCGTGGTGCGAGCGGCTCGCGGTCGACGAGATCCTTGAGCAGGGGCCGACGAGCCGCACTGCCTCTATCGGAATTATCCCGATAATGCCCATTTAATGATCGACACTGCATCGAGACCAGGAAGGCGCCTCGTGGACACGGTAGACAAGCGGTTCAAATCTTCGCCCGCCTTCTCCTAGCACGGCGCTGATAGGCCAGGCATTCTGGCGCTTTCTCGGATGACAAGGGCGGCCTGGAGCTTGTGGCGGAATTGGAGGCGCCGGCGTCGGCCGAAGCCAGGGACCATCGTCTGGCTCCCAACACTGCCGAAGCTGACATCGATGCTGGTAGACGGCATACTCAGAAGTAGGCGACCACATGACGAACAGAGAGTGATTACCCTCATGTCGCCATACGAGCGCACTGCCTGAAGGCAGGGCCCGCGTCGAACGGATACGAAGCCGCCCATTCCTCTCACTGAAGATCCACGACTGCCATCCGCGTAGATCAAGCGTGATATCTCCGTCTATTGCACGCTTCTAGGGCCTGGAATTGAGGAGCTGGGATTGTCGGTCCTCGTTGATAGAACGGGTGCGGAGGTTGCGAATGCGAGTCAAAGATCTGTACGAGCGCGATCGGCCGCGAGAGAGGCTCATGTCGAGCGGCGCGGCGGTGCTTGCCGACCGGGAGCTGCTGGCTGTCCTGCTCGGTTCCGGCTTTCGTGGGGCGAGCGCGCTGGAGCTGGCCAGTCAAGTCATCGAACACTGCGGTGATCTCGATGCGCTCGGGCGCGCGGACCCGCATCGGCTGCTCAGACTGCGAGGTATAGGGCCGGCCAAGGCCGCGCGGGTGGCGGCGGCGTTTCACCTCGTACGGCGTGCGGCGTCGGAGCCTGCGCGGGCCCGCATCGCCAGCACAGCCGATCTGGCGGAGGTCTGCGCGCCTTTACTGCGTGGCCTCGGGCACGAGCGCTTCGTCGTGGTGGTGTGCGATACGCGGGGCGGCGTGCTGAAGCGTTCGGTGCTGGCGGAGGGGGGCGCCGATCACACGACGGTGCCGCTGCGGGAGACCATCTCTCTGGTGCTCACCACCGGTGGTGCCATGTTCGGCGTTGCCCACAATCATCCTGGAGGTTCTCTCGATCCCAGCGATGCCGATCTGGAAGTAACGGCACGCCTGGCCGAGGCCGCTCAGACAGTCGGGCTACGCCTCCTCGACCATCTGATCATCACGGACGCTGCCTGGAGGCGGATCTCCATGTAAATCACCTTCATCTGGGACCTCGGCGGAGATTCGAGCTCGGGGAGGCTCAAAGGGAATCTTCCCGCCGATAGCGCCGAACAGGAGAAACACATGGGGCAGTTATGAGAATCTAATGGCGCGAGTTGAGGCTGTAATGGACGTCGGCTGGCCAACAGACTCGCCTTGGCGTGGTCCCGCGCATCCCGGAGAGTGCGGGACCACGCTTCTCCTTCTCGCGAATAAGATTTGGCCGGTCAGTGATCCAGTCGCGAGAATGGACCGTTGGCCCAGATACTTCTGGACGGTCGGCAGCAATCGAAAATTCGCAGCTGCGCCCACTGAGGAAGTATGGCTCGGCGATACCGAGGCAGCTCGCCCAGATCTGAGGCTTCAAACATCACCACCGAAGGACTGTACCGGTTTGCCCCTTGCCTCTTGAATGGCGTCTGTTGAGCATAAGACGTTGGTCATGAGGGTTAGGCGTTGACGGAATACGCCTCCTGTCGCGTCCGCCTGGAAATTTTGGCCAAACCTTGCCGATCTGCTGCGCTGCCCATGACGGAGAAGGCACACTGGTTCCTGCGGCCATTGCAAGCCTCCTTCACCCCTTGAATCGTTGCTATTCGAAGGGGACTTGCGATGGCCGTCCTTATTGCCCTGGTGACGAGGCTGAGAGCAGATGGCAGTCGAGGGTAGGGATAAATTGCGCCATACGGATCTGACCAATGCGGAGTGGGAACGGCTGGTGCCGTTGCTGCCTGACGGTGCAGTTGAGCGGCGGCGGCACGGAGAGCAGCGAATGGTGATCAACGGGGTGCTGTACCAGGCGCGTACCGGGTCGCCTTGGCGCAGTCTCCCGGATCGGTTCGGATGTTGGATCACGGTCTACAAACGGCAGCGCCGCTGGTCTGCGGACGGGACCTGGGGGCGTCTGCTCAGGGATGTGCAGGCGGCACAGAGCACTGGTAGCCACATGAGCGGGGATGTTGTGGTGCATCCTGGCGCTGTCATGAGCTACGACGTCGGGGCCTCGGTTGAGGCTGCGGGCGAGGAGGGGGCTGGGGCGGTACAGGTCAGCGATCCTGTGCTGGCGAGCCTGGCACTCCGTCTCACCGAAGTGATCAACATGGCGAAACGTAAGGGTTGAGGCCGGGTGCTGGTGGCAGCAGGCGCCGGTCGGTTGTTGGCGTAGGGCGCCTGCTGTTGCGACGTCGATTGGCCTGTTCCTGATCACGGCGACTGCGGGAGTCGACATGGTGCATGGCATGGAACCGTGTGGTGATGGAACTGGATGTGGGGTGTCAGAGCTCTGGGAGCGGGCCGACCCGAGACCGGCCCACACTTGGATGGCACCGCGGACGAGTGGCTGACAGGGGCGTGTTTGTTTTCGGTTCTCCCGCGATCCTTCGACTGTGAGTGGTGTTGGTGCTCGGCTGCGCAGGAGCACCAACAGTGCCTCTGGAGGCGGTGAGGGCCGGGATCTCCCTGCCCTCGTCGAGGTGACTTCTCCAGGGCATCAACCCCACGCGTGGCCATCTGGCCATTGGGGGCTGGGCGAACTGATGCGGTACAGGTCAGCTCGGCTGAAGGTTGCAAGAGGGCTGAACGCCTACAACCCCCGCTGGGCGCGGGCTACGCAACCGAGGACGAAGGGCAAATGGAGGCCCTTCTGTCTCTGGTGTCGATTCGGGTCAATGGAGAGGGGGCAGCCTGTTCGCGCTGGAGGAGGTACTGCCGAGGTATGGCTTTCGGGTGGAAGTCGCCGCTTCTGCCACACCCGGGCTTGCATTGGAACGTTTCTCGGTGGTGTTCGTTGCGGGTCACTCTCCCCGGGGGCGACGGGTTCAGGACCAGGTGATCTCGCCGGTTCGGTCGACGAAGCGTCCGGAGCGTGCGCCGGGCGTTTCTCTGGCCAGGGCGACGATCGCGTCCGTGCCTTCGGTGACGGTTGGGGGCCGCTGTTGCCGTTGAGGTCTGTGGCGGTGTAGCCGGGATCGGCGGCGTTGATGCGGATGTGGGCAGGGCCTTGGCGTACTGAGTGGTCATCGTGAGCGCTGCCTCTGAGGCGGTGTAGGGCGGCGCGATCGCCGATGATTCGGGCCGGGACGGGGCATGGGTGTGGGCGAGCGAGCCCATGCCGCTGCTGACGTTGATGATGACCGGGTCGGGTGATCGGCGTAGCGGCGGCAGGAAGGCTGTGGTTGTTCGGACCACGCCGGCGAGGTTGGCGTCGAAGAGGTTCATGGCGTCGGTGCCGGACAAGGTGGCGGGGCGCCGGAAGGACCGTGGATGCCGGCGTTGTTGATCAGAGTGTCGATTCGGCCCTCGTGGGCGGCGACATCGGCGGCCGCTGCGGCGACGGACGCGTCGTCGGTCACGTCGATGCGGACAAGGCGCGCGCCGAGTGCGGTGGCGGCCTGCGTGCCTCGCTCGGGATGTCGTGCGCCGAGCAGCACGGTGTGACCGAGTTCGATGAGCGGCGGGCGGTCTCGTGACCGAGCCCCTTGTTGGCTCCGGTGACGAAGGTGATCGTCATGTGGCCATGTTCGGGCGGGTTGTGGCGGGAGGCCAGGGACGAATCAGCGGTAGGAGCAGGTCGTCCGGGTAACGCCGGGGCGTTCTACTGCATTCGGGATTGCGTTCAATCAGCCGGACGGCTGGAAATGGTCTGGGTCCAGCCATTCGGCACGCCTGCGTTGCGGTGGCGTCAGACAGGCCTGAATTGGAGTCGCAATTTCGTAAGTGTCTGCGAGTGGGTGAGTGATCCCGGCTAACACATATGCACGATCTGCCTCTTATCGAGGTGGTCTTTTTTCCTCCGACATGCCGGGCAGATGAGAACGTCCTGGAACAAGCTCGAGCTGTCGGGAGAAGAAAACCACTCCAGAGGTGCTTGCCGGCGATCGCGTCGGGCGCGGACGGCTTGTCAATATGTGCTCGCACAAAGTGAGCTCGGCGCCAGTGCGGGGCCGAGCTTCCCGTCATCCACTGGTAAGGGGTAGGGGTACGTGAACGTTGAGGTGGAGATCCTCGATCTACAACTCCGTCTGCAGGCGTTGGAGACTCGTTCGTGCTCGGGGAGCCACGACGCGGTGTTGGCCGGGTTGGCTGCTGCGAGGGCTGAGATCGTCGATGTTCGCTCGGGGGTCAGTCAGGACTTCGAGATCCTCAACTTCGAGATCGCACGTCTCCGGAAGCGGTTCGACGAGGGCTGCAGCGCCAGCCTGTTGGAGACGATGACGATGCTGGAGGGCCTTCGGTTCCAGCTGAACGATCTAGGGCTCAGACTTGATCGCCTGTTGGCGAAGGATGACGCGTAGCGCGGATTCGAGCCCCCGACTCAAGTCGGGGGCTCGCCTTGCCGGGGTTGTCGCGGATTGCTTGACTGCTCGAACGGGATGGCGCTGAGCAATGGGCGTCGATTTCAGGTCCGGCTTGAGCAGCTCGGCGAGACGCTGGTTGCCTTGAGGAATGGTGACGGCCATCCCGTGTTCCTTCTAGGGCCTTGTCCGAGAACGAAGGAGCCTACGTGATGGCCGCGAAGAACAGTGTGCCGTGTCCAAGGTGGCATGCAAAGCCATTCTGGAACTGTGGCTCCTACTTCTGTCATCTCGGGTTGCTGGAAGTAATACCGGTGCTTGCGCGTTAATCAGGAAAGTCCGACTTGGGCGATGGCTCGGATGGCGAAATCAGGGTACGCCCCCGGAGAATGGGCGCTTTTCACATGGCAGTCAGGGGTGGGTAGGCCGGGTTGTACGGGGTCGACGGCCAGCAGGATTGCCCAGAGCAGAGAGGTCCTGGTTACGGAGCTTCGGAGGCTCTCGTCCACGTAGACGCCCTTGCGGGTGCGCCGGGTTCGGCGGATGAAGCACTGGCCTCCGATTTGGCAGAGCTCATAGGACGTGGGTCGGCAGGCGCAGGTGTAGGCCTGGACCCGTACGTGTTCGCCGGTTGGGCGCATGGGATACCAGCGGATGCGGGTGAGTTCGGGGTGGGGGTGGGGGTCAGGGGGGTGGGTGCCGAAGCAGTGTTCGTCGTTCGCAGGGTGTTCGGCCATGGTTGGAGCATACGTCTGGTTGTATCCGCTCGCCTGTACAGAAAGACGACTCTGTCTGATCAGACAGGAGGATATGGGCGGGCTCGTACGGGTTCGTCTATCTTGCCGGTGTGCTGGACTACGATGGCGACACCCACATCTACGTGCAGATCGCGGAGATCCTTCGGCGGCGGGTCGAGGGGCTTGCGTCCGGGCATCCCGTGCCGAGCGAGGCCGACATTCAGAACGAGTTCGGGGTCGCTCGGACGACGGCTCGTCGGGCCATCCACGTGTTGCGCGAGGAAGGGCTCATCTACACGGTTCAGGGTGAGGGGACGTTCGTCGGCGTACCTGACGAAGCTCCGCGTAAGCAGCGGAAAGAGCCGCTCTATCGGCAGATCGCGTCGGATGTGGCTGCCCAGATCAAGGCGGGGCAGTTCCAGCCCAAGCGGCCGATTCCAGGTGAGACGGCGTTGGTGCAGCAGTACGACGTGGCACGGGAGACGGTACGGCGGGCCATGGCGTTGTTGCGGGAGCAGGGGTGGATCTACACCGTGCCGCAGCGCGGGAGTTACGTGTCGCCCGAAGAGTCGTGGCCCCAGGTCTGAGGTTCGCTCATCTGCTTGTATCCAGACGTCTAAGGTTTGAGCATGCTCGACCGAGACGGGCCTGTGCCGATCTACGTGCAGATCGCAGAGATGATCCAGGGTCAGATTCTGCGAGGTGAACTGCGGGCCGGCGAGGCGGTGATGAGCGAGCTCGCCATGGAGGCCGAGTTCGATGTGGCGCGGTCAACTGTCAGGAACGTGGTGCGGGAACTGCGTAGGCGGCGGCTCGTGCACACGGTCAAGGGGAAGGGGACGTTCGTCGGGGGCGGTGGCGATGGTTCGGAGGGCAGCGGGGGTGGGGACGCAGGCGGGGATGTGTGAGAGTCAGGTTGGGCCGGGTGTCGCCGGCGGTGCCGAAACGGGAGTGACGGCACCCCATGAGAGACGCGCCCAGCAACGACAGCAGCGTGGAAACGACCGCAACCCAAGCGTGCAGGACTTGGGCCACAGCGGAGAACGAGAGCGGGGACAGGTGAGAGCCAGGTTGGGGCGAGTGTCGCCGGCGGTGCCGAGATGGGAGTGACGGCACCCCAGAAGTGACGCGCCCAGCAACGACAGCAGCGAGAGAACGACCGCAACCCAAAAGTGCGGAGCTGAGGCCGAAGCGGGAAGCGGGAAGCGAGGTGGGTTGGGTGAGGGGGTTAGGAGGGCAGGAGGCGGTAGTGGAGGCAGACGATTGTGGAGGTGGCGTTCACCTCGTGGCCCAAGGAGGACCAGTAGCTGTGGTGGACGTCTCGCCAGTGCTGGATCGAGGTGAATCCTTCGCCTTCCGCCTCGGCGAACTCCCACGGCACCTCGGCGAAGGGCACCAGCGCCACTGAGGTGATCTCGATGGTGGCGGCCTTCTCGCCGACGTCGTTCACCAGGATCAGGTGTTCGCCGACGTGTTCGACCTCCTCGCCTTCCGCCTCGTAGTCGAGGGGCAGCAGGCCGGCGGTGGCGGTCTTCGCGCCCGAGAGGGTCAGATCGGTCAGCAGGGTACGCACTTCACCGGGCGTGCCGAGGGCGAGGACTCTGAGTCCGTCGATGCGGGGCCACATATGCGCATCCTAGAAGACGGGGATGATCTCCTCCGGGTCGATGAAGTTCACCTCGACGCCTTCCAGGTCCAGCTCGGGAATGGCGGGGAAGGCGATGCCCCACCGTTCGACGATCGCGCGGACCTTCGCCATGGCCACGCGCCAGTTCTCCTTCTGCTCCTCGTACGAGAGCACGCCCAGGCCCGCCTCCCTCGCGTGGTCCATGAGGACGCGGTGATTGTCGAGGAAGTACGGCGGCAGTTCCCAGAAACCTTCCGGAGGCTCCCAGAGAATCATGGAGAGGAAGACGAAACCGGCTCGGAGCTGGCGGGTGATGAGGCCGCGGGTCTCGTCGGTCAGGCCCGGCCATTCGTTCTCCAGAATGGTCATGCAGATTTGCAGATGGCGGGACTCGTCGAGGCCGATGCGGTGGAACATCTCGCCGAACACCGGATGCCGGGTGCCCGTGGCCATGCCCCTGAACAGCGTGGACGCGGCCATCTCGCCCATCATGAAACTCGTGAACAGGACCGGGAGCGAGTATCTCCCGACGGCGCTGGTGTAGCCGTTCCAGTAGCGGCCGCCGTTGTGGTAGAGCCACCCGATGTTGTTGTGTGCGGCCCTTTCGAGATCGTCTTCGGGGGGCCAGCTGAGCGGGCCGCCGGGCCACAGCCGGGCGATGGTGCGCTGGCAGCACTCCTCGTGGTTCATCTCGTCACGGGTGATGGAGAAGAAGCACTTCCTGACCGGGTCTTCCTCGTGCTTCTCGAAAGCCTGGATGGTGGCGCGGGCGAAGACGGCCGGGCCCGAGGCGTCGAAATTGGCGAGGACGGCGAACCAGTACATGATGCCCAGGCGCTGTTCGCGGGTGAAGTCCTCTGGTTTCAGGCCGTCCCATGGGAGGTCGGCCGGGTTCCAGAGTTTGCGCTTGGACTTCTCGTAGATGGCCGCGAGTTTCTCCGTCTCCACGCGCCATTCCATCGGGTAGATGTTGGGCTGCGGGATCTCCGGCGCGGGCCAGAAGCCGCCCTCCGGGATCGTGAGGTCCGCCATGGTTGTGACACCTCCTCTCCCATCCTGCGTGGGGGCGTCACGCCATGCAAGCATCGCCGCGACCCGGCGCGTACGTCGTCCTGCCAGGTCCGTCCTTACGAGCGGGTGCGTTGCGTGACGGCGACACAGGCCAGGACGGCGAGCGCGGCAGCCACGGTGGCCGGGCCGAAACGTTCGCCCATCAGGACCCAGGCCCAGACGAGGGTCAGCAGCGGCTGAGCCAGCTGGGTCTGGCCGGCTCTGGCGATGCCGCCCCTGGCGAGGCCGGCGTACCAGGGGATGAAGCCGAGGAACATCGAGATCAGGGCCACGTACGCGAAGCCGGCGAGGGCGGGGGCGGTCGGCGCGACGGGGGTGGTGACGGCCAGGGTCGCGCTGATCACGGCGGTCACGGGGAGGGAGAGGACGAGGGCGTGGCTGATCACCTGCCAGCCGGGGGTCGTCCTGGTCAGGCGGCCGCCTTCGGTGTAGCCGAGCGCGGCTGACAGGAGGGCGCCGACCAGGAGCAGGTCGGGCCAGGCGGCGCCGTCCTGGCCCCGGGTGAGGGTGAACGCGAGGATCGCGGCGGCGCCGGCGGCGCAGGCGGCCCAGAACAGGGGGCGGGGGCGTTCGCCTGCCCGTACGACGGCGCAGGCGGCGGTGGCGGCGGGGAGCAGGGCGATGACCACGGCGGCGTGGGAGGTGCTGGCGCCCAGGTCGAGGGCGAGGCCGCTGAAGACCGGGAAGCCGAAGACGACGCCCAGGGAGATCACGGCGTACGCGGGCCAGTGAGGGCGGGGCGGGAGGAGGGGGATGCGGGCGGCTTTCAGGCAGATCAGCGCGATGACGCCGGCCACGGCGGCGCGGCCGATGGCGACCAGCCAGGGGTCGAAGCCGCGCATCGCGTAGACGGTGCCGGGGAAGCTGCCGGAGAAGGCCAGGACGCCCAGGAAGGCCAGGATCGTCCCCTGGCGGGCGCGCGTGGCGGGCCCGCTGATGGTCCCTGTGGAGGCGCGGTGTGGGTCATCGGGGCCGTTCGACGTACCGGTCCCCTGGGAGGTGGTGGCAAGAGATGCGGGCGCGTTGCCTCTGAGGGTGCCGCCGGATGCGGCGACGGTCCCCGCGAGGGTGGTGGGAGGGTGCGTGGGCGAACTGCCGGTCCCTCTGACGGTGTCGCGAGACGAGGCGCTGGTCCCGTCGGGAGTGCGGGGAGTGGGCGCGGGCGCGCCGGCGGCCCTTTCGGAGGTGGCGGGCCGAGATGCGGGGCTGATCCTCCCAGGGGTCGTAGGAGGGGGTGCGGGCGCGCCGGCGGTGCCCTTGGAGGGGGTGATGCCGTGAGGTGCGGTGATGGTCTCTTCAGGGGTGGGGGGTGGGAGTGCTACTGCGGGGTGGGCGATAGCGCTATCCTTGTCTTTCATGTCCAACGATAGCAGTATTGCTCAGATTGCTGCGATACTGCGCGAAGAGGCCGCCCGGCTGGGGCCTGGTGCGCGGCTTCCGTCCAGCCGGGAGATCACGCGGCGGCACAACGTCAGCCCCGTGACGGTCTCGCGCGCGATCGGCCAGCTCGCCGCCGAAGGGCGGGTGGTGTCGCGTCCGGGCAGTGGCGCGTTCGTGGCGCCGCGCCAGGCCGTCCGCGGGCAGGATCCCGTGGACCTGTCCTGGCAGACGGTCGCCCTCGGCGACCGGGTCGTGGACGACGGGCCAGTGGCGGCGCTGCTCGCCCAGCCGCCCGAGGAGGTCGTGCCGCTGACCGGCGGCTACCTGAACCCTGGGCTGAGACCGGACAGGCAGCTCGCGGCGGCGGCCGCTCGGGCGGCACGCCGTCCGGACGTGTGGGCCGTGCCGCCGCTCAACGGCCTGCACGAGCTGCGCGGCTGGTTCGCCCGGCAGGCCGGGGGTGACGTGACGGCGGCGGACGCGCTGATCGTCAGCGGCGGCCAGGCGGCGCTGACGCACGCGTTGAGGGCGCTGGCGGCCCCCGGCACGCCGGTGCTGGTCGAGACGCCCACCTACCCGGGAGCGCTGGCGGCGGCCAAGGCGGCCGGGCTGCGGGCCACGGCCGTGCCGATGGACCGTGACGGCGTACGGCCGGACCTGCTGGCCGAGGCGTTCGCCGTCACCGGCGCGCGGGTGTTCTTCTGCCAGCCCACCCTGCACAATCCCACGGGCGCGACGTTGCCCCCGGACCGGCGCGCGCAGGTGCTGGAGGTGGCCAGGGCGGCGGGGGCGTTCGTGATCGAGGACGACTACGCCCGCTACCTGACCCCCGCCGCTCCCCCGTCACTGGCCTCCATGGACGCGCACGGCACCGTCGTCAACGTGGGCTCGCTGACCAAGATCCTTTCCCCCAGCCTGAGGGTGGCGGCGGTCGTGGCCCGTGGGCCGGCCGCGCACCGGCTGCGGGCCGCCCAGCTGGTCGAGTCCTTCTTCGTGGCGCGGCTGTTGCAGGAGACGGCGCTGGAGTTCGTGGGCTCGTCGGCCTGGGGCAGGCATCTGGGCGCCGTCCATGCCGAGATCGCCGCCAGGCGGGACGCGCTCGCGGCGGCGCTGGCGGCCCACGTCCCGGGGGCGGAGGTGCATCTGATGCCGATCGGCGGTCTGCACCTGTGGCTGCGGCTGCCTCCGGAGGTGGACGAGAACGCGCTGGTCGAGGCGGCCAGGCGGCACGGGACGCTGGTGAGTCCGGGGCGCATGTACTACCCGTCGGAGCCGCCGGGCCCGCGGATCAGGGTGACGCACATGGCCGCCGCCAACCTGCAGGTCCTGACCGAGGGGGTGCGAAGACTCGGACGGGCGCTGGACTCGCAGGTCCCGTGATCGGACACTCGATGGAGTGCGGGGCCGGGGGCGGGCGGGCCGATGACCGCGCCACGCCGGTCGGGCCGAGGCCGTCGCGGTGGTCGACGTCGCTTGGGAGCGGCTCAAGATCTGTGCGGGGGCAGGGCGGGTGGGAACATGTCAGCGGGCGTTCATCGACACGTCCGGGAATCGTTCGCGCTCATGGTGTTCGATGCGGGTATGCGCTGACCGCACCAAGACACGCGCTTACCGGGCGAGGAAGCGGGGTTCGCGTCGTCTCCAAGGCTCAAACACCGATACGGTGTAACTCGTGCCTTGTGGCACGAACGGCAGGCGAAGGAGCGGGCCGAGATGGCAGACGTAGGCGTCCGGGCGGCCCGGCGCGAGGATGTTCTTCAGGTTGCGAATACTCAGATCCGCGCCTGGCGCTACGGATATCGGGAGTTCCTCCCGGAAGGCCCACTCGAGCAGATGACGGGGCCGGCGGCCGAGAAGATGTGGCTGCGCCAGTGGGACGAGGCGATCGTCGCCCCGCCCAGCCCCACGCACCGGGTGCTGGTCGCGGTGGAGACCATCCTCGACACCGAGGGCTTCCCCGCCCTGGGCGCGGGCGGCAGCGCGGCGCTGACGACCCCGCGCGGCGGCGAGCGCGTGGTGGGGCTGGCCTCGCACGCCCCCGCCGAGGATCCCGACCTGGATCCCAGCAGGGTCGCCGAGATGCTGACGCTGCTGGTCGACCCCGACTTCGTCCGCCGCGGCCACGGCAGCCGCCTGCTCAACGCCACCGTCGACTACCTGCGTGAGGACGGCTTCCGCCAGATCGTCACCTGGGTGTTCGCCGACAACTACGCGGTGCTCGGCTTCCTGGAGTCGGCCGGCTGGGGCGAGGACATGGCCGAACGCGTCCTCGACATGGGCCGCCCGATCCGCATGGTCAGGCTCACCACGGATATCAGCTAGAGGTTCGACAGCATGGCTACCCCCGGTCAGTGGATCGCGGGCGCGCGCCCGCGCACCCTTCCCAACGCCGTAGTCCCCGTCATGGTCGGTACGGGCGTGGCGGTCGGCGACGGCGGATTCGTCTGGTGGCGCGCGGTCCTGGCGCTGCTCGTGGCGCTGTCCCTGCAGATCGGCGTCAACTACGCCAACGACTACAGCGACGGCATCCGCGGCACCGACGACCAGCGCGTCGGCCCGATGCGGCTCGTGGGCTCGCGGGCGGCCACGCCCCGGCAGGTGCTGACGGCGGCGCTGGGCTGCTTCGCGGTCGCGGCGGTGCTCGGGCTCGTGCTGGTGGTCGTGACGCGGGCGTGGTGGATCCTGCTGGTGGGGGTCGCGTGCATCGCGGCGGCCTGGTTCTACACCGGCGGCAAGCGTCCCTACGGCTACCGCGGGCTCGGTGAGCTGGCCGTCTTCGTGTTCTTCGGCGTGGTCCCGGTCATGGGCACCGCGTACGTGCAGACCGAGCAGCTGAGCTGGACGGCCTTCCTCGCCTCGATCCCGGTGGGCCTGCTGTCGTGCTCGATGCTGGTGGTCAACAACCTGCGCGACGTCCAGACGGACGGCACGTCGGGCAAGCGCACCCTGGCCGTGGTGCTGGGCGCCGAGCGCACCCGGGCGCTGTACGTGTTGTGCCAGGTGGTGCCGTTCGTCGTGGCGCTGGCGATGATCGCGGTCACGCCGTGGGCGGCGCTCGCGGCGCTGGCCGCGCCGCTCGCGGTCACCCCGATCAGGACCGTGCTGGGCAAGGCGGTCGGGCCGGCGCTGATCGCGGTCCTGCAGCAGACGGGCAAGCTCCAGATGGCGTACGGGCTGCTGTTCGCGGTCGGCTTGGCGATCACTTTGTAGCCAGGGCACAACTGCCCCCCGGTACGCTCGTATGTCTGGATAAATCACCAGGTCATCCCCCTACGGTTCACTGTGTGCGCACACACCAGCGACCCTCAGGAGGGGCCATGGAACAACGCGGGATCGAACTGGTCTCGGCCGGCGAAAGGTACGGCCGCCCGCGTGACCTGCTTTTCCTCTGGTCCGGGACGACGATGGGCATCTTCACCCTCGTCTACGGCATCACCATCGTGGCGGCGTTCCAGCTCAGCTTCACGCAGGCGGTCATCGCGATCGTCATCGGCAACCTGCTGTCCTTCCCGCTGGTCGGCCTGACCAGCCTGCAGGGCCCGGCCACCGGCACCTCCACCATGGCGGTCTCCAGGGCCGCCTACGGCCCCAAGGGCGCCCGTGCGCTCAGCTTCTTCGGCTGGCTGAACATGGTGGGCTTCGAGGCCGGCGGCATGGTGCTCATCACGTTCGCGGCGCTGTCGCTGCTGGAGCAGGCCGGGGTGAGCGATCAGGGGCTCGGCCTCAAGATCGTGGTCATCCTGGTGGCCGCGGCGATCCAGCTCGTGCTGCCGCTGATCGGGCACGCCGCGGTGATGAAGGCGCAGAAGTACTTCACCTGGGTGTTCGTCGTGCTGTTCGGCCTGATGGCGATCCTGATCGCGCCCAAGGTGCAGCTCGGTGGCGGCGGCGGGTCGGCGGACTTCGCCACGTTCACGATGGCGATCGCGATGATCATGTCGGCGGGCGGGCTGTCGTGGGGGCCGCTGGGCGGCGACTACTCCCGCTACCTGCCGGCGAACTCCTCCAAGAAGGCGGTCTTCGGCTACGCGGCCCTCGGCGGGTTCGTCCCGTACGTGCTGCTGATGACGCTCGGGGCGGCCGTGGCGACCGTGGTCAAGGACAACACCGACCCGATCTCGGGGCTGCCGAGCGCGCTGCCGCAGTGGTTCGTGGTGCCGTACCTGCTGCTGGCGATCGTGTCGCTGTTCGCGGTCAACACCACCGACCTGTACTCCTCGGGGCTGAACCTGCAGGCGGCCGGGATCAAGGTCAAGCGCTGGGTGGCGGTCGTGGGCGACCTCGTGCTCTGCGTGATCATCACGTTCGTGGCGGTGACCTCGAACAACTTCAACACCATGCTCAACAACTTCCTCGCGCTGCTGATCATCTGGCTGGCGCCCTGGGCCGGGGTCTACCTCACCGACTGGCTGCGCAGGAGGGGACGCTACGACGCCGAGGCGCTGTTCGACGAGCAGGCGCCCGGCCAGGTCCGGTGGCCGGCGATCATCGCGCAGGTCCTGGGCATGGTGGCGGCGGCCCTGTGGATCAACTCGGCCGTCTTCGTCGGGCCGCTGTCGGAAGCGACCGGCGGCAGCGACTTCAGCATCTTCGCGGGCTTCCTGGTGGCGGGCGCGGCGTACGCGCTGCTCGTGCCCCGGCCCGCCGTACGGACTGTGGAGGCATGATGGACCGCGACCTGCTGGACGTGGCGTACGGGCGGCGGCCCGCGGACACGATCATCACGGGCGGCACGCTCGTCAACGTGCTGACCGGCGAGCTCTATCCGGCCGAGATCGGCATCGTGGGCGGCCGGATCGCCGCCGTCGAGCCGGTGCTGGAGCGCGGCCCGGACACCGAGGTCATCGACGCCCGGGGCGGTTACCTGGTGCCCGGCCTGATCGACGGGCACCTGCACATCGAGTGCAGCAAGCTGTCGGTCACCAGCTTCGCCGACCTGGTGGTGCCGTTCGGCACGACGAGCGTGGTGTCGGGGCTGGACCAGATCCTCGTGGCCGAGGGACTGCCGGGCGTACGGCGTTTCCTGGACGAGTCGGCGGCGACCGGCATGCGAATCTGGTGGGGTGCACCCGCCAAGGCGCCCTACACCGTGCCGGAGTCGACCGTCGGGCACCCGTTCGGCCCGGCTGAGCACAGGATCGCCCACGAATGGCCGGAATGTGTGGGTATCTGGGAGACCGTCCAGGAGATGGTGGAACACTCCGATCCCGCCGTCATGGAGGCCCTCGACCTGGCCCGGGAGCGGCGGCTGCCGGTGTTCGGCTGCGCGCCGCTGTCCGACCCGCGCCGGATCAGCGGGCTGGCGGCCGCCGGGGTGCGGCTGGACCACGAGTCGTACTCGCACGAGGAGATGCTGGAGAAGCTGCGCCGCGGCATGTACGGCATCATCCGCGAGTCGTCCGTCGCCCACTTCCTCGACGAGAACATCAAGGCCGTGGCCCTGGCCGGCTCCCGCAGGCTGGCGTTCTGCACCGACGACGTGCACGCCGCCGACGTGCTGGCGGGCGGGCACATGGACAAGCTCGTCCGGATGGCGATCGCGGCGGGGGTCGACCCGGTGACGGCGATCCAGATGGCCACGGTGAACTGCGCGGAGATGTACCGCATCGACCACCTGGTGGGCAGCCTGTCCCCCGGCCGGTTCGCGGACGTGCTGATCGTGGACTCGCTGGAGGACTTCCGGGTCCGCGAGGTGATCGCCAAGGGCGTGCCCGCCGCCAGGGACGGCCGGATGGTCACGCCGACGCCCGCCCCCGAGCGCGGCCCGGTGCGGCCGTTCCCGATCGAGCCGGTCACCGCCGACGACCTGGTGCTGCGTGCCGAGGGCGACCAGGCGACCGTGCTGACCCTGGGGTTCACCGAGCAGGTCTTCGTCCGCCGGCGGCGTGACGTGACGCTGCCGGTGGCCGACGGCGTCGTGGAGCCGTCCGTGGAGCAGGACGCCCTGCTCGTCACGGTCGTCGAGCGCTACGGCAAGACCGGCAACAAGCCGGTCGCCATGGTCAGCGGCATGGGACTGCGGGCCGGCGCGATCGCCACCAGCGCCGCCCCCGACGACAACAACATCATCTGCGTGGGCGCCTCCCGCGAGGACATGGCGCTGGCCGTCAACACCGTCGCCGAGCAGGGCGGCGGCCAGGCCGTGGTGGTGGACGGCGAGGTGCGGGCGCTGCTGCCGCTGCCGGTCGGCGGCATCGTCTCCGACCTGCCCGCCGCCGAGATGGCGGTGCTGGAGGAGCGGCTGGACGACCTGGCCCGCGAGCTGGGCTGCACGCTGCCGGCGCCGCTGATGTACCTGTTCTTCCTGTCGATCACCGCGATCCCCGACTACGCCGTCACCGACCTCGGGCTGGTCGACTGCGTACGGCTCGAGGTCGTCGACCCCATCCTCACGGAGGTTTGATCATGAAGGACTTCATCGCCGGGCTGCCCAAGTGCGAGCTGCACCTGCACATCGAGGGCACGCTGGAGCCCGAGCTCAAGTTCGACCTGGCCCGCCGGAACGGTCTCGCGCTGCCCTACGCCTCGGTCGAGGAGATGCGGGCCGCCTACTCCTTCGACGACCTGCCGTCCTTCCTCAAGGTCTACTACGAGGGCATGCAGGTGCTGCGCACCGAGCCCGACTTCTACGATCTGGCCATGGCCTACCTGCGCAAGGCCGCCGAGCAGAACGTGCGCTACGCCGAGATCTTCTTCGACCCGCAGGCGCACACCTCGCGCGGGGTGCCGTTCGACGTGGTGATCCGGGGCCTGCGGCGGGCGCTGATCGACGCCGACCGGCAGCTCGGGGTGCGGGCCCAGCTCATCATGTGCTTCCTGCGCGACTTCCAGGCCGAGTACGCGATGGCGACCCTGCTGGAGTCGCTGCCGTACAAGGAGTGGATCGTCGGCATCGGCCTGGACTCCGACGAGAAGGGCAACCCGCCGGCCAAGTTCGCCGCCGTGTACGAGCGGGCCCGGCAGGAGGGCTACCTGCTGACCATGCACTGCGACGTCGACCAGGACAACTCGATCGAGCACATCCGCCAGGCGATCGAGGAGATCGGCGTCGACCGCGTCGACCACGGCGTCAACATCCTGGAGGACCAGCGGCTGGTCGACCTGGTGCTGGCCCGCGGCATCGGCCTGACCTGCTGCCCGATCTCCAACGGGTACGTCACCGACTCCATGAAGTCCGAGGGCATCCGCAAGCTCATGGAGCTCGGCGTGCGGGTGACGGTCAACTCCGACGACCCGGCGTACTTCGACGGGTACGTGAGCGAGAACCTGGTGGCGTTGCAGGGCGAGCTGCAGCTGACCCGGGAGGAGCTGGCCCAGCTGGAGCGCAACGCGTTCGAGATCACCTGGCTGCCGCGCCACCTGAAGGACGCCTACCTGGCCGAGATCGACCGCTACCTCGCCTGACAAAATCCCCCGGCGGGGCGGGCTTAGAACCCCGCTGGAGGGGCAGGCTGTCTGGTCGCAGGCGTGAGCCGCAGCCAAGCGCGAGGGATTTGTTGAACAGGACCGCTGTTCCGGCCGGAATCGACGAGTTCGAACGGGCGCTGGCACGGAGTGTCGTCGTCGCCGCCCGCGCGATGCCCGACTCTCCGCTGGTCAGCGTGACGTTGTGCACCGAGCGTGGCATCCGCTCGGCGGCGTGCGCGCATGCCCGCGCCAGGGTGCTCGACGGCCTGCAGTCGTCGGCCGGGCGGGGGCCGAGCTTCGACGCGATCGAGACCGGCCGTCCGGTCACGGCGGCCGGTCTCGCGGCCGGCGAGACCCGCTGGGGAGCCTTCTGCCCTGTGCCGCACGGGGTCCGCAGCCTGCACGCCGAGCCGCTGATCTCCCAGGGACGGCTGCTGGGCACGCTGAACCTCTACTCGGCCGGCGTGGACGGCTTCGCCGCCCGCACGCACGCGGCGGCCGAGGTGGGCGCCGCGCTGGTCGGCGTGCTGTTCGACGTGGCGATCGACGCGGCCCGCACGCGGGAGGTGGCGGCGCAGCTCAAGGAGGCGCTCGGCACGCGCCCGGTCATCGACCAGGCCCTCGGGATCGTCATGGCGCAGCGCCGCTGCACCGCGCACCAGGCGTTCGAGATCCTGCGCAACGTCTCCCAGGACCGCAACCTCAAGGTGCACCACGTCGCGGCGACGATCGTGCGGTCGGTGAGCGGCGGCCCGCCGCAGCGGCCCCGGTTCGACGATCCGCCGCCTCCCGGCGACCAGGGACACCCGGCATAATCACCGCATGCCCTCCTTTCTCGCGCACGACGGGACCGAGCTGGCCTACCACGTACACGGGACGGGCGAGCCGCTGGTGTGCCTGCCTGGCGGCCCGGGCCGCGCCTCCCGCTACCTCGGCGACCTCGGCGGCCTGCCCCGGCGGCTGATCCTGCTGGACGGCCGGGGCACCGGCGACTCGGCGATCCCGGCCGACCCCGGGACGTACCGGTGGGACCGGCTGGCCGAGGACGTCGAGGCGCTGCGGGAGCATCTGGGACTGGCCCGGATGGACCTGCTGGCCCACTCGGCGGGCGCGAACGTGGCCGTCCGGTACGCCGGGCTGCATCCGGCCCGCGTGAGATCCCTGTGCCTGGTCACGCCCTCGTCGGTCGCCGCGGGCCTCCCGCCGACGGAGGAGGACTGGCAGGCCGGTCTGGACCTGCGCAAGGACGAGCCGTGGCACCCCGCCGCCCTGGCCGCCTTCCTGGCCGACGAGGGCGTGGAACGCCACCGCTTCTTCTACGGCCCCTGGACCGAGCAGACGGCCGCGCACGCGGCCGGCGCCGAGGACGAGTGCGCCGAGGCCGCGGCGGACGGCTTCTACGCGCCGTCCCCGGTGCCGCCCGAGGAGGTCAGGGCCGGGCTGGACACGCTGGACGCGCCGGCGCTGCTGCTGACCGGCGACCTGGACGCCCACCCCTGCCGCCTGTCCGCGCCGGCCTTCGCCGCCCTGTTCCGCGACGCCACCCTGGTGACGCTGCCCGGCGCCGGGCACTTCCCATGGGTGGACGACCCGGCCGCGTTCGTCTCCGCGGTGTCCGGCTTCCTGGACAAGGTGGCCTGACGCGCAGGGCATGATGGGGGTGGACGCCGGGACAGGAAGGACTCACCACGTGCGGCAGGAACTCGCGTTGACCAACGGACAGGCCGCCGGGGTGCGCGGCGCGCTGGCCGGCAACCTGCGCGGCACGCGGCTGGCCCGCGGGTTCAGCGTCCGCGAGCTGGCCGAGCTGACCGGGGTGAGCAAGGCGCTGATCTCGCAGATCGAGCGCGGGGTGGCCAATCCGACGATCGAGGTGCTGACGCGGCTGGCGGCGGCGCTGGAGCTGACGTTCGCCGAGCTGACCCGCACCCACCTGCCCGAGCCCGAGGTGCTGCGCAGGGGCGAGGGCATGCCGGTCACCGTGGGCGACACGACCGTGCGCAGCCTGTTCGCCACGGCCGACCGGCGGCGGTTCGAGCTGGCCGAGGGCGATCTGCCGCCGCTGACGCGCAGCGCCAGGAGCGCCCACGGGCACGGGTCCGTGGAGCACGCCTACGTGGTGTCCGGCGAGGTGACGGTCGAGAGCGACACGTGGTCGGTGCGGCTGGCCGAGGGTGACGCCGTCCGGTTCGGGGCCGAGGTCGACCACGTCTACGCCACCGGCGAGCGCGGCTGCCGGGTGCTCACGCTGATCTCCTACGACTAGCCGGGCCAGCGGCTGCTTCCGTCGGGCACGCTGGCCAGCAGTTCGCGGGTGTAGGGGTGCGCGGGGGCGTCCAGCACCCGGTCCACGTCGCCGGTCTCGACGCACTCGCCGGCCCGCAGCACGTACAGGCGGTCGGCGAGCTGGCGGACGACGGCCAGGTCGTGGGTGATGAACAGCAGGCCCATGCCCAGGCGTTCCCTGAGCCCGGCGAGCAGGGTGAGCACCTGCGCCTGCACGGAGACGTCCAGGGCGGAGACGGGCTCGTCGCAGACCAGCAGGCGGGGCTCGCCTGCCACGGCGCGGGCGATGGCCACGCGCTGCCGCTCGCCGCCCGACAGGCCGGCCGGGCGCTTGCGGGCGAGTGCGGGGTCGAGGCCCACCAGGCGCAGCAGCGCGCCGACGTCCGTGGGGCGTCCCTCGGCGGCGAGGGCCTCCTTGAGCGTCGCCCCGACGGTACGCGCCGGGTTGAGCGTCGAGTACGGGTCCTGGAAGATCATCTGCGTGGTCCGGCGGGCCTGGCGCACGGCCTGGCGGGACATGCGGGCGTGGTCGGAGCAGTCGAGCCCGTCGAGGGTGATGACGCCCGCGTCGGGGCGTTCCAGGCCGGTGACGCAGCGGGCCAGCGTGGTCTTGCCCGACCCCGACTCGCCGACGACGGCCACGACCTCGCCCGGCGCCACGGTCAGGTCCACGCCCGCCAGGGCCGGACGCGACCCGCCCGCGTAGGTCTTGCGCAGGCCCGCGACCTCCAGCAGGGGCTTGGCGGCGCTGCGCGGCGGCGACGGCACGCCCTGCGGGGGCGGCGGCGCGGCGGGCAGCGCGGCGGCCCGTACGCAGGCCGACAGGCGCGCCTGCCCGCCCGGCACGGCGACCAGGCCGGGCACGCCCGTCCGGCACTCCTCCACCGCGTACGCGCACCGGTCGGCGAACCCGCAACGCCCGGCGACCGCGTCGTGGGCCGGCACCGAGCCCGGCACGGACGGGATGACCGGCAGCCGCCGGTCGGCGGGCGGCTCGGCGGCCAGCAGCGCCCGCGTGTACGGATGCCGCTGCTCCTGCCGCAGCTCGGCGGCCCGCCCGACCTCCATGACCCGGCCCGCGTACATGACCACGACCCGGTCGCACATCGAGAAGGCCAGGCGCAGGTCGTGGGTGATGAGCAGGAACGTCATGTCCCGTTCGCGCTGGATGCGGCGGATGAGGGCGAGGACCTCCCGCTGCGTGGTGGCGTCGAGGGCGGTGGTCGGCTCGTCGGCCAGCAGGATGCGCGGCGCGGCGGCCAGCGCGCAGGCCAGGCCCACCCGCTGCCGCATGCCGCCCGAGAGTTGGAACGGGTACCGTCCGGCCACCTCGCCGGGCAGCCCCACCTCGGCCAGCAGCCTCGGCACCTCGGTCTTGGGGTCGGCGCCCTCGGGCAGGCCGTCGGCGATCTGCTTCCCGGCCCGGCGCAGCGGGTTGAGCAGCGTGAACGGGTCCTGCATGAGCAGCGAGACCGTGCCGCCGCGCTGCCGTCGCCTGGCCTTGGGGTCGTCGTCGACCCGCCGCCCGTCGATCTCGACCAGGCCGGTGGACTCCAGGCCGGCGGGCAGCAGGCCGAGCAGCGCCCGCACGGTCAGCGACTTGCCCGAGCCGGACTCGCCCACGATCGCCACCGACTCACCGGCCGCGACCTCGAAGGACACCTGCGACAGCAGCGTACGGCCGGTGTCCGGCTGCCGTACGGTCAGGTCCGCGACCCGCAGCATGGTCACCGCGCCCTCCGCTCGAAGCGTTCGTGCAGCCAGTCGCCCACCAGGTTGAGCGCCGCGGCGGTGACGATCACCGCCAGGCCGGGCGCGATGACCGCCCACGGGTTGGCCAGGAGCTGGGTGCGGTTGTCGGCCAGCGTGCGCCCCCAGTCGGGCGAGCCGGCGGGCACGCCCAGCCCGAGGAACGACAACGATGACAGCGACACCAGGGCGAAGGCGAAGTTCAGGAAGGCCGAGGCCAGGCTGACGGGCACGATGTTCGGCCAGATGTGCCGGGTCATGATCCGCCAGGACGACAGGTTCTTGAGCAGCGCCGCCTCGACGTAGGGCCGGTGCCGCTGCTCCAGGACCGCGCCGCGCACCACCCGCGTGTCGGTGGGCGCGAACAGCACGACCAGCACGGCGACGGCCAGGCCGTAGCCGCCGCCGAGCACGCCCGCCACGACGATGGCGACCAGCAGCGCGGGCAGCGAGAACATCAGGTCGGCCCAGCGCATGACCAGGGTGTCCGTCCAGCCGCCGAAGTAGCCGGCGGCCAGGCCGAGCAGGTTGCCGATCAGCATGGATCCGGCCGCCACGGCGAACGCCCCCGGCACGGCGGTGCGCGCGCCCGCGACCAGCAGGCTCAGCACGTCGCGGCCGAGGTCGTCGGTGCCGAGCGGGTGGCCGGGGCCCGGCATGGAGATGCCGGTCATCAGGTCCTGGGCGGTGGCGCCGGGGACCAGCCAGGGGGCGAACGCGGCGGCGGCCACGACGAGCACGAGCACGGCCAGGGCCAGCGGCACCGCGAGCGGGAACCGGGGGACGAGGGCCCGCCTCCGCGTGCGGCCCGGCGCCGTCATGACGCACCCCCGCCGAGCCGCACGCGGGGGTCGGCCACCGAGTAGGCGACGTCCACCAGCAGGTTGACGGCGGCGATCAGCAAGGTGAGCAGCAGCGCGAGCGCCTGCACCACCGGCACGTCCTTGAACGTGACCGAGTCGACCAGCAGCGACCCCAGCCCCGGCAGCGCGAACGTGACCTCCACCAGCACGGTCCCGGCGAGCATGCCGGTGACGACGAGCCCGGCCGCGGTCAGGACGGGCACCAGCGAGTTTCGCATCGCGTAGCCGAGCACGACGGGCGCGCTCAGGCCGCGGGCGCGGGCGAAGACCACGTAGTCCTGGTCGAGCTCACGCACGAGCGCGGCCCTGCTGAAGCGGAGCAACATCCCGGCCGCCCCCGCCGCGAGCGCGACGGCGGGCAGCGTCAGGTGCCACAGCTCGCTCGCGAACCCCTCCCCCGTGCCGTAGACGGGGAACCAGCCGAGCCAGAGCGCGAACACCACGAGCAGCAGCAGACCGACCGCGAACGGCGGCGCGCTCAGCCCCACCACTCCGGCGGTCACCACCAGGCGGTCGCTGGCCCGGCCCTTGCGCAGCGCGCCCAGCACGCCCAGCGGCAGGCCGATCAGCGCGGCCAGGAGCGTGCCGTAGCCGGTCAGGACGAGCGTGCGCGGCAGGCGTTCGCCGAGCATGTCGGCGACGGGCTGCCCGGTCCTGATGGAGGTGCCGAGGTCGCCGCCGAGCACGCCGCCGAGCCAGCGCAGGTACTGGACGGCGACGGGGTCGTCGAGGTGGTAGCGGGCGCGCAGGGCGGCGATCGTCTCGGCGGTGGCCGGACGGGTGCCGAGCAGGGTCTGCTGGATGTCGCCCGGGGCCAGGTAGAGCAGGCCGAACACGCCCGCCGACAGCAGCAGCACGACGGCGGCGGTGCCCGCGGACCTGCGCAGCAGGAACCCGGCCCAGCCCATCACAACACCCCGCCCCCGGTCAGCCAGCCGATCACGCGCTGTGCCGCGTCCCTGCGGTGGGCGGGCTCGACCAGCTCGTGACCCTCCCGAGGGTAGAGGACCAGTTGAGTGCTCACGCCCGCCGCCGACCAGGCACGATAGAGCTGTTCCGCCTGTCCCGGAGGGGTGGTGCGGTCGCGCTCGCCGTGCAGGATCAGGGTCGGGGTGGCGGCCTTGGCGGCCTTGGCGGCGTGGTGGACGGGTGAGCGGGCGGCCAGGCGCTCGCGTCCCTCGGCGGTGGCCGGGTCGGCCCCGGCGTGGTAGAGCGGGTCGAAGCCGCCCGCGAGGTTGCTGGCGGTCGAGAAGCTCAGCCAGTCGCTCACGCCGGACATGACGACGGCGGCGCGGAAACGGTCCGTGCGGGTGACGGCCCAGGCGGTCAGATAGCCGCCGTAGCTCAGGCCCATGATCGCGACGCGGTCCGGGTCGGCGACGCCGGTGGCGACCAGGTGGTCCACGCCGGCCAGCACGTCGTCGAGGTCCGCCTCGCCGGCCTGGCCGATGACCGCGCGGGCGTAGTCCTGGCCGCGGCCGCTGCTGCCCCTGGGATTCGGCAGCAGGACGGCGGCGCCGGCGTGCGCGAGCGGCACGGCCAGCTGGTTCGACTCGGCGGGGGCGAACGAGCTGGACCACAACCAGGTGGGCCCGCCGTGCACCATGACGACCAACGGCCTGGGCCCGGCTCCGTGCTCAGGGGTGGTGTCTCCGTGCTCAGGGGTGGTGAGGAGCAGGCCGCTGATCGGGAGGCCGTCGCGGCCCGTCCAGGTGGTCTCCTCCTGGTGCACCGCCAGCCCGGCCAGCCCGGCGTTGAGCGCGGTGACCGGACGCCACTCGCCCTCTCCGAGGACGGCCACGGCGACCTCTGGGGGCAGCTCGGGGCTCTCCCAGCAGGCCGCGGCCACCGTGCCGGCGCGGTCCGCGGACAACGAGGGCTGGCCGTCGCGGCCGCCCAGCGTCCCGCGGGCCGTCCAGCGGCTCAGCACGCGGCCGTCGGCGGCGTCGAGCACCCCGCCGTGGACGCCGGTGCCCGACCAGCCGGTGAACCAGAGGGTCTGGTCGTCCAGCCAGCCGAGGTCGGTGACGTCGTCCAGCTCGCCCAGGTACGCCACCTCCCCCGTGACCAGGTCGGCGCGCAGGACGCGGCCCGAGACGATCGACAGCCCCTCGACCACCACGGCCGTCCGCCCGCCCGGGGCCAGCCGGGGCCGGCTGAGCTGCCAGGACGTGCGGTGCAACGTCCGCACCTCGCCGTCCTCGACCAGGTCGAGCCGGGGCCGGTAGTAGCCGGCGGGGGTCTCGTCCTCCGAGGTCACCGCGAGGGCGCGGCGGTCGCGCCAGTCGGCGTCCCACACGGTCAGGCCGGGCAGCACGATCTCGTGCGGACGGTCGTCGCCGAGCTCGAACCAGGCCAGGCGGCGCAGCCGTCCGCCCGGCGTGAGCACGAACGGGTCGGACTCGTCGGGCACGCGCAGGCCCAGGTGGCTGCCGTCGCGGTCGCTGCCGGGGTCGGCCAGCCGGACCAGGACGGTGCCGTCCTCGCCGGGGATCAGGTCCTCGATCTCGCCGTCCACGCGGGCCCGCCAGCCCTCGACGGCCAGCTCGGACGGGGACGGCGTGCGCAGCAACCGTCCGTCGGGGAGCCACCGGACCGGCCCCTGGCAGTCGCCCACGGCCTCCAGGACGCCGTCGAGCGTGACGACGTGCGCGACGCCGTCGATCACGCAGGCGACGCGGTCGCCGTCGGGGTGCAGCGACACCGACTCGGGATACCGCACCCCGGCCAGCGCCTGGTGCACGTCGAGGGGGTCACGCGTCGGGGCCGCAGCCTGGTGCACGTCGGTGGGGTCGGTCGTTCGGGACGCAGCCTGCCGGGCGTCGAGGGGGTCGGTCGGTCGGGGCGCGGCCGGGCGCGCGTCGGTGGGGTCGGTCATCAGCGTGCGGCCACCTTCGTCGCCCACGGGCCGACGAAGAAGTAGGGGCCGAAGCCCTCGGCGGCGACCGCCTTGCCGAACGCGGTGGCCGCCTCACCCCACCACAACGGCTGGTACGGCACGTCCGCCGCCGCCCTGACCAGCGCCTGACCGAGCAGCTTGCCCCGGGCGGCGTCGTCGGTGCCCGCCTTGGCCTGGTCCAGCAGGCCGGTCACCTCGGCATTGTCGTACTCGGCGATGTTGGTGCCGTTCTCGCCGACGGCGCCGCCGTGCAGGAGCTGCTGGATGTACTCGGCGGGGTCGCCGGTGGTGGCGAAGTACCAGCCGAGGTAGATCCCGGAGGCGTGCTTGCCGAGGTCGGCGATCCACTGTTCGAGCGGCACCTCCTTGACCTCCAGCGTGATGCCGATGGTCTTGAGGTTCTCGGCCAGGGTGAGCGCCGCCCGGCCGAGCTGCGGGCCGCTGCTGGGGTACGTGAGCGTGTCGGCGAACCCCTGCGGCGTGGCCGACTTCGCCAGCTCGGCCTTGGCCTGGGCCAGGTCGAAGCCGTACTGGGGGATGGACGCGTACAGGGCGGTGACCGCGGCCTCGCCCAGCACGCCGCCCCACTGGGCCGGGTCCGGGACGGCGGTGGCGACCTTGCCGTGGCCGCGCAGCACGCTCTTGACGATGCCCTCCCGGTCCACGGCGTGGGCGACGGCCCGGCGCACGTGGACGTCGTCCCAGGGCTTTTTGGCCGTGTTGAAGGCCAGCGTGACCAGCGAACGGTCGCCCGCGGTCAGCACCTGGGCGCCGGGCACCGCCTTCCACTGGTCGATCTGCTCGGCGGGGACGTTGAGCGCGACGTCCACGTTGTCGCCGCGCATGGCCAGCAGCCGGGTGGACTCCTCGGGGATGAAGTCGATCCTGATCTGCCGGAAGGCGGGCTTGCCACCTCGGTAGGAGTCGTTGCGCTCCAGCGTGACGTGCGAGTCGGGGGCGAACTCGGCCACCTTGTACGGCCCCGTCCCCAGCAGCTTGCCCTCCGGCGTGCCGATGCGCTCGCCGGTGGCCTGGATGAACTTCTCGCTGGTCACCAGCAGCGTGCCGGGCGTGGGCACCCACGCGAACGCCGCGTCGGGGCTCTTGAGCTTGATCGTCACCTCGGCGTCGCCGGTCGCCTCGATCGAGTCCACGTTGGCGTAGGCGTAGGCGAAGGCGGTGGTCGAGCCCTTCTTCGCATGCAGGTTCAGGCTGGCGACCACGTCGGCGGCGGTCAGCGGGCTGCCGTCGGAGAAGGTCACGCCGCCGCGCAGCTTGTAGACGTAGGTGGTGGCGTCCTTCCTGGCCCAGGACTCGGCCAGGGACGGCTGGAGGCTGCCGTCCGGGCCGACGCCGACCAGGGATTCCTGCACCAGCAGGGCGACGACGTAGTTCATGATGCCCGCCTCCTTGGCCGCGTCCAGCGAGCCGATGGAGGAGGGCAGGGCGACCCGCAGCACGTCGAGGCTCTTCTTGGCGCCCGTGCCTGTGCCGGCGGGCTCGGACGAACCGCAGGCCGACAACAGGCCGGGCAGTACGGCGAGCGCCCCCGCGAAGGCGGCGGACCGCAGGACAGAACGCCGGGAAATAGGCAGATCGGTCACCGGGGGACCCTACTTTCACACGACCGGTTAACCCGCCTAGCTGCAGTGTCTACCGGTAAACTCCAGTTGGCACATGAGAGTATTCGGCGCTCGCGCCACCCGTCAAACCCACCCAACGGATCGGAAATACATGATCACCGTGTACAGCGCTCCCTGGTGCGGCCACTGCCACCGGCTGAAGGCGCAGCTCTCCCGCGCCGGCATCCCGTACACCGAGCTCGACGTGGACGAGACCCCCGGCGCCGTGGACCTCATCGCCGAGCTGAACGGCGGCTCCTGGCTCATCCCCACGGTCGTCTTCCCGGACGGCTCCGCCCTGGTCAACCCCAGCGTGGACGAGGTACAGGCCCGCCTCAGCGCATCCTGAGCGCCAGCAGGAAGTCGACCCGCTCGTCCCAGGAGTTCAGCGACCTGCCGGTCAGCTCCTCGATCCGGCGCAGCCGGTAGCGCAGGGTGTTGACGTGCACGTGCAGGCGTTCGGCGGTGGCCACCAAGGAGCCCGACTCCTCCAGGTACGCCTGCAACGTCTCCAGCAGGTCCGTCTGGTTGGCCGCGTCGTACGACTCCAGCCGCCCCAGCAGCCGTGACCGGAACGCCCGGCGCAGCTCCCCCGGGATGGCCGCCAGCAGGGTGCGATGGGAGCTGACGTCGTCGCCGGTGATCACGCTGACCCGGTCGCCGCTCAACGCGGCCAGCGTGAGCGCGTGCCTGGCCTCCTCGATGAGGCTGCTCAGCGCCGCCGGGCCGGTTGTCACGCTGCTCAGCCCGAGCGTGATGCGGCCCTGGCCGAGCCCCGCCTCCAGGGTGCGCGCGCCCCTGAGCACGTGAGCGGTCAGCTCCTCGGCCGTGTTGCCCGCCAGCGGGACGAGCGCGACCGCCTCGGCGGCGCCGGTGGCCGTGACGATGCCGGGCGCGAGCGGCCGCAGCAGCTCGTCCAGCACGGGCACGGCGACCTCGTCGGCGCCGCCGTCCAGCCGCGCCGACAGGGCGACGGCCAGCAGGCCGTGCTCGGTCTCCACGTGCAGCGTGTGCAGGCGCGAGACCACTCCCGGCAGCGCCGCGTCCCCCGACTCCAGCAGCGTCAGGAGCTGGTCGAGCACCCGCCGCTCGATCCGCTGCGCCGCCTCCAGCCGCGAGCGCTCCAGCGCCACGAGCGCGGCCAGCTCGACGATCAGGTCCTCGTTCTCCCCCTGCACCTGCTCGCCCGCGTAGGCCAGGAACCAGTTGGCGATCCGGTGCGGCGCCCCCTTGCCGACCGGGAACACCGACAGCGTCGTGCCGTCCTCCTGGGTCACCATCCCCGGCAGGAAACGCGCGGTCAGGAACGTGTGCGCCAGCCGCAGCCGGGCCGGTGCGCCGAGCGGCTGGGAGCCGACGATCACCCGGCCCGTCGGCGAGAGCACCCAGCAGGGCACGTCGAGCTCGCCCGCCACCGCCGTGACGAGCTTGGTGAGGCTGCCGCCGTCGACCAGGGTGCTGGCCAGGCGCCTGCGGGCGGCGTACGCGGGCCGCGGCGGGGTGCCCAGCTCGGCGATCAGCGCCCGCAGCACGTGCTCGGTGACCTGGCTGAACGGCACGTCCACCGGCAGGGTGAGCAGCGGCAACCCGGCCTCGGCGCAGGCGTCGATGAGGTCGGCGGGCGGAACCTTGAGCGCGGTGCCCGCGACCAGCGCCGCCACGTCCCCGAGGCTGGTGACGAAGTCGCGGGAGGAGGCCGGGCCGGTGTGCCAGGTCAGCTCGGTCAGCACCAGCTCGCCCGTCTTGACGAACATGGCGGGGTCGGGCAGGTCGGTCGTCGCGACACCGCGTACGCGCCGGTCGAGCAGGTCGTGCCCGGTCAGCACCTTCAGGGCCAGCTGGTCGGCCTGGAGGAGGTCCCTCAGCCGCATGGCCAGCCTTCCCGGCGCCAGGCCGCGTCCCAGAACATCCACTCGTAGCGGGCCGTGGTGAGGGCGCGGTCGAGCAGCCGCAGCCGCTCCTCGCCGCCCGGCGCGAGCCCGTCGAGCAGGTCGAGCACCCCGGCCACGGTCTCCTGGTAGCCCTCGCCGCCGTAGGTGTCGATCCACCAGGCGTAGAGCGGGTCGGGAGAGGACCGGCCGAGCAGGGTCTCGCCGACCCGGGCGTAGATCCAGTAGCAGGGCACGATGGCGCCCAGCGCCTCGGGGAACGTCCCCAGCGAGCACGTGCGCACCAGGTACGAGGTGTAGCCGACCGTCGTGGGCCCGGCGGGCGTCTTGCGCGCGTCGGCCTCGTCCAGCCCGAACGCGGCCAGCAGCTCCACCACGAGGCTGTGCTCGACCTCGACGGTCATGGCGGCGTCGCGGGCGAACCGCTGCACACCGGACGGCTCGGGCGAACGCGCCGCGCACGCCGCCAGCGCCCTGGCGTAGTCGGGCAGGAAGTGCGCCTCCTGCACCACGTAGTGGCGGAACGCCTCGCGCGGCAGGGATCCGTCGGTCAGCCCCGACAGGAACGGGTGGGCCAGGATCTGGTCGTACACACCGCCGACGACCTGCCACAACTCATCACGAAACCGGCTCACCCACTCAGGCTATCGGCGCATCACGACCCGCGGCGCCACCTCGATGCCCAGCTCGCGCTCATGTTCCACCAGCTCGCGCAGCTCCGGGCCCCACTCGGACTCTGGCAGCACCGCGAAGCCGTGCCGCTCGTACCAGGGGGCGTTCCAGGGCACGTCACGGAAGGTCGTCAGCGTGACCGCCGGCGCCCCGACGGCCCGCGCGTGGTCGGCCACCGCCTCCACCAGCCGCCCGCCGACGCCCTGCCGCATGTTGTCCGGGTGCACGGCGAGCTGGTCGAGGTGCAGGTTGCCGTCGACCCACCCGATCAGCGCGAACCCGGCCGGCGGATCGCCTTCGACCAGCACCGACGCCGGGTCGTCGACATCTTCGACCATCGTCGTGCCGGGCGGGAAGACGATTCCGGCCTGCTCGAACAGCTTGTCGGCGGCCAGCTCCACGGAGATCAGCCCGGGGAGCTCGTCCGGGTCAGCCCATCGCACCATGACGACACGGTCTCACGTTTCGGGCGGACCACGCCGCTCGTATTAGTGTTGATGATCGTAGGCCCGGCTGTGCGGAGCCGGGACCCTCTCCTCACGACGTGCCCATGACCCCATCCCTTGCGGTCATGGGCACGTCGTGCAGCGGTCACAGGTCGAGCAGGGGCTCCAGGCCCACGGTGAGGCCCGGCAGCTCGCGCACCCGGCGCACGCCCAGCAGCACGCCCGGCGTGAACGCCGACCTGCTCATCGTGTCGTGCCGGATGGTGAGGATCTCGCCGTCGCCGCCGAGCAGCACCTCCTGGTGGGCGATCAGCCCGGCCAGGCGCACCGCGTGCACGTGCACGCCGCCGACGTCGGCGCCGCGGGCGCCGTCGAGGGCGGTGCTGGTGGCGTCGGGCATCCCGCCGAGCCCGGCCTTCCCGCGCGCCTCGGCCACCAGCTCAGCGGTACGCCGGGCGGTGCCCGAAGGGGCGTCGGCCTTGTTCGGGTGGTGCAGCTCGATGATCTCGACGGACTCGAAGTGGCGAGCCGCCTGCTGCGCGAAGTGCATCATGAGCACGGCCGCGATGCCGAAGTTGGGAGCGATGAGGCAGTTGACGCCCGGCGAGCGTTCCAGCCACCCGCGCACGGTCTCCAGCCGGCCGGCGTCGAACCCCGTGGTGCCCACCACCGGGTGCACGCCATGGGCGATGGCCCATTCCAGGTTGCCCATGACCACGTCGGGATGGGTGAAGTCGACCACCACCTCGGCGCCTTCGAGCCCCTCGACGGGATCGTCCTTGTCCAGCGCGGCCACCAGCTCCAGGTCGTCCGCCGCCTCGACGGCCTTGCACACCTCGACGCCCACGCGACCACGCGCGCCCAGCACACCAACCCTGATCACAGCCCAACCCTATTACGCCCGGCTCCCCCTCCCAAGCAACCCCCGGGACCGCAGAGCGATGGGGGAGCTCCCCGACCGGGAACTCCCCCATCTCAGAACAGAACCTCAGGGCGTCAGGCGATGGCCTCGGAGAAGTCCTTGTCCCCGTACGGCCCGATGACCGCCAGCGTGAGCGGCCGGCTCAGGACGTCGCGGGCGACCTCCCCGATCTCGTCGGGGGTGACCGCCTCGATCCGCGCCAGCACCTCGTCCACCGACATCAGCTCGTCGTAGACCAGCTCGTTCTTGCCGATGCGCGACATGCGCGACCCGGTGTCCTCCAGCCCGAGCACGAGCCCGCCGCGCATCTGCCCCTTGCCGCGCATGATCTCGTCCGCGGAGAGCCCTTCGGCCACCACCCGGGACACCTCGTCCCGGCAGATCTTGAGCACGTCGTCGATCTTCGAGGGCAGGCAGCCCACGTAGATCCCGAACTGCCCGGTGTCGGCGTAGGCAGAGGTGTAGCTGTAGGCGGAGTAGGCCAGCCCGCGCTTCTCCCTGATCTCCTGGAAGAGCCGCGAGGACATGCCGCCGCCCAGCGCGGCGTTGAGCACGCCGAGCGCGAACCTGCGGTCGTCGGTCCTGGACATGCCGGTCGTGCCGAGCACCAGGTTGGCCTGCTCGGTCGGCCGGTCCAGCACCCTGACCCCGGAACGGGTCTCGGCGCCGGGCCCGCTGGTGCGCGGCGCGGCGAACTCGTAGGGGCCCTCCAGCGCGCCCGCCCGCTCGTACGCGCGGGCGACCAGCTCGACGACCTCCTCGTGCCGCACGTTCCCCGCCACCGACACCACGGTGGTACGCGGCCGGTAGTAGCGGTGGTAGTACTCGGCGATGCGCTCGCGGCCCAGGGTGTTGATCGACTCGACCGTGCCCAGGATGGGCCGGCCGATCGGCGAGTCACCGTAGAGCGCGGCCGCGAACTGCTCGTGCACCACGTCGGACGGGTCGTCGTCGTGCATGGCGATCTCTTCCAGGATCACCCCGCGCTCGGACTCGACGTCCTCCTCGGTCACCAGCGAGCTGGTCACCACGTCGGCGAGCACGTCGACCGCCACGGGCAGGTCCTCGTCGAGGACCCGCGCGTAGTAGCAGGTGTACTCCTTGGCGGTGAAGGCGTTGATCTCGCCGCCGATGCCCTCGATGGAGGCCGAGATCTCCATCGCGTCCCGCGTGGGCGTGCCCTTGAACAGCAGGTGTTCGAGGAAGTGGGTGGCCCCCATGTGCTCGGGGGCCTCGTCACGCGAGCCGATGCCGACCCACATGCCGACCGCGACGCTACGCACGGTCGGCATGGTCTCGGTCACCACACGGAGCCCGCCCGGCAGGACGGTGCGCCTGACGACCCCGGCTCCGTCCTTGCCGGGGTGCAGCGTGGTGGTCATCACGAGGCCTCCTGCTTCGGGGGTGCCGAGATCTGTGGTTGGCCGGTCACGAGTTGCGGTCGTCGCCCTCGTTGGGGCGGCTGGTGCGCACGCGGGTCCGGGTGCGGCGCGGCCGGTCGGACTTCTCCTCGGCGGCGGAGTCGGCGGAGTCGGCCTCGGGCGCGGGGGCCTCGCCGACCTCGGCGCCGGCCGCGGCCTTGGCCTCCTTCTCGGCGGCCTCCTTCTCGATGACCTCGACGGGCACGAGGGAGAGCTTGCCCCGGCCGTCGATCTCGGCGATCTCGACCTGGATCTTCTCGCCGACGCCCATGACGTCCTCGACGTTCTCGATGCGCTTGCCGCCGTGCAGCTTGCGGATCTGGGAGACGTGCAGCAGGCCGTCCTTGCCGGGCATGAGCGAGATGAACGCGCCGAAGGCCGCGATCTTGACGACCGTGCCCAGGTAACGCTCGCCGACCTCGGGCATGTGCGGGTTGGCGATGCTGTTGATCGCCGTGCGGGCGGCCTCGGCCGAGGGCCCGTCGGTGGCGCCGATGTAGATCGTGCCGTCGTCCTCGATGGTGATCTCGGCGCCCGTGTCGTCCTGGATCTGGTTGATCATCTTGCCCTTCGGGCCGATGACCTCGCCGATCTTGTCCACCGGGACCTTGATGGTGATGATGCGCGGCGCGGTCGGGTTCATCTCCGCCGGGGAGTCGATCGCCTCCTGCATCACGTCGAGGATCGCCAGACGGGCGCCCTTGGCCTGCTTCAGCGCGGCGGCCAGCACGGAGGCGGGGATGCCGTCGAGCTTGGTGTCGAGCTGGAGGGCGGTGATGACGTCCTTGGTGCCGGCGACCTTGAAGTCCATGTCGCCCATGGCGTCCTCGGCGCCGAGGATGTCGGTCAGCGTGACGTAGCTGCCGCCCTCGCTGATCAGGCCCATCGCGATGCCGGCGACCATCTCCCTGAGCGGCACACCGGCGTCCAGCAGCGCCATCGTGGACGCGCAGACCGAGCCCATCGAGGTGGAGCCGTTGGAGCCGAGGGCCTCGGAGACCTGGCGGATGGCGTACGGGAACTCCTCGCGCGAGGGCAGCACCGGGATGAGCGCCCGCTCGGCCAGCGCGCCGTGACCGATCTCGCGGCGCTTGGGCGAGCCCACGCGGCCCGTCTCACCGGTGGAGTACGGCGGGAAGTTGTAGTTGTGCATGTAGCGCTTGGTCCGCTCGGGGTTGAGCGTGTCGATGTTCTGCTCCATGCGCAGCATGTTCAGCGTGGTGATGCCCAGGATCTGGGTCTCGCCGCGCTCGAACAGGGCCGAGCCGTGCACCCGGGGCACCACGTGGACCTCGGCCGACAGGGCGCGGATGTCCTTGGTGCCACGGCCGTCGATGCGCAGGCCCTCATTGACGACCCGCTCGCGCATGAGCTTCTTCATGACCGAGCGGAACGCGGCGGAGATCTCCTTCTCGCGCCCCTCGAACTCGGGCAGCAGCCGCTCGGCGGCCAGCGCCTTGACCTTGTCGAGCTCGGTCTCGCGCTCCTGCTTGCCGGCGATGGTCAGCGCGGCGGCCAGCTCGGTCTTAATCGCGGCCTCGACCGCGTTGTAGACGTCGTCCTGGTAGTCGAGGAAGACCGGGTACTCGGCGGTCTCCTTGGCGGCGACCTGCGCGATGCGGGACTGCGCCTCGCACAGCACCTTGATGAACGGCTTGGCGGCCTCAAGACCCTGCGCGACGGTCTCCTCGGTCGGCGCGACCGCGCCGTCGGCGACCAGCTTGAGCGTGTCCTTGGTGGACTCGGCCTCGACCATCATGATCGCGACGTCGCCGTCGTCGAGCAGGCGGCCTGCCACGACCATGTCGAACGTGGCCCGCTCCAGCTCGGGGTGCGTCGGGAAGGCCACCCACTGGCCCTCGATCAGCGCGACCCGCACGCCGCCGATCGGGCCGGAGAACGGCAGCCCGGCGAGCTGCGTGGACAGCGAGGCGGCGTTGATGGCGACCACGTCGTAGAGGTGGTCGGGGTTGAGCGCCATGACCGTGGCGACGACCTGGATCTCGTTGCGCAGGCCCTTGACGAACGACGGGCGCAGCGGCCGGTCGATCAGGCGGCAGGTCAGGATCGCGTCCTCGGACGGACGGCCCTCACGGCGGAAGAACGAGCCGGGGATGCGGCCCGCGGCGTACATGCGCTCCTCGACGTCGACCGTGAGCGGGAAGAAGTCGAGGTTCTCCTTGGGAGCCTTGGACGCGGTGGTGGCGGAGAGCACCATCGTGTCGTTGTCGAGATAGGCGACGGCGGAACCCGCCGCCTGGCGCGCGAGACGGCCGGTCTCGAACCGGACCGTGCGCGTGCCGAACGAGCCGTTGTCAATGACGGCTTCAGCGGTGTGGACACCCTCCACGGGGGACCTCCTTGTGGTCGGTCACCCGCGCCCTCTTTTCTCACCGGCACCCTCGTGCCTATGAGGAGATCTGCTCGTCAGACCGCCGCCTATCCGTCGTGCCCGGTCGGCACCGTGGCGGCGGTCGGTCAGCACGTCTCCCCATAGAAGGTGCAGCGCCGGTCTTCGATCGAAGCGCCCGGTCGTTCTTACCGGAAGCCACTACCGAGGACCGGCCCGCAGGCGTCGCGGGTCGCATGGTGCTGAATCGGACGCGGGGGCTGTGTGTCTCGGATATTCAGTTGTACGCCGACGGCGCGGCGGTTGCCCGCCACGACGCGCCGGTCGCGTGTGCTCCTACCCACATGGGCGGAGCCATATGAGAAGGGAGCGGCGTCGAGCGCCGCTCCCTTTCATGTTATCGGCGCAGACCGAGTCGCTCGATGAGCGACCGGTAACGCTGGATGTCGACCTTCTGCAGGTACTTCAGCAGACGACGCCGGCGACCGACGAGCAGAAGCAGGCCACGACGGCTGTGGTGGTCGTGCTTGTGCGTCTTCAGGTGCTCGGTGAGCTCGCTGATGCGCTTGCTGAGCAGCGCGATCTGCACCTCGGGCGAACCGGTGTCGCCCTCGGTCGTCGCGTACTCGCCGATGATGGTCTTCTTGGCAGCGGTGTCGAGGGACACGGCTCTCCTTCGATCTACGGACACGCGTGAATGAGATGAAGAGTGCGAACGACCGTGCGTGCCTACAGTCGCCGCGTGAAGGCCGTCGTTGGGCAGCGCAGCAGCGCTCCCGTTACAGAGCCGACATGCAAGGTTACCATCGGAGTCAAGTGCTTCGCGCCCGCGACGATCAGGCCCCGCCCGGTGTCACGAGGTGATGCGGCGGGCGGCGTCGACGTCGGCGTGGATCTGGTCGATCAGCGCCTCGATCGACTCGAACCGGGTGTTGCCCCGCAGCCGGGCGGCGAACTCCACCGCCACGTGCACGCCGTAGAGCTCCAGGTCGTCGCGGTCGAGCGCGTACGCCTCCACTGTACGCGGCACGCCCTCGAACGTCGGGTTCGTCCCCACCGAGATCGCCGCCGGCCACCGCTCGCCCTCGTACGGCGCGGGCAGGTTGGCCACCGGGACGCACTCCAGCCACCCCGCGTAGACCCCGTCGGCCGGGATGGCCGTCTGCTGCGGCGTCTCGACGTTGGCGGTCGGGAAGCCGAGCTGCCGCCCCCGCTGGTAGCCGCGCACGACCACGCCCTCGACGCGATGGGGACGGCCCAGCTCGGCGGCGGCCCCCTCGACGTCACCGGCGACGATCAGCCGGCGCACGGAGGTCGAGGAGACGCCGTCGAGCAGCGGCACCACCTCGACCTCGAAGTCGTACTTGTCGCCCAGCGCGCGCAGCGTCTCGACGTCACCGGCGGCGCCGTGGCCGAACGTGAAGTCCGCCCCCACGACGACGACCGCGGCCCCGAGGCGTTCGCTCAGCACGGCCCGCGCGAAGTCGTCGGGGCTCGTCCGCGACAGGTCGAGCGTGAACTCCACCACCTCGACGTCGTCGACGCCCAGCTCGGCCAGCAGCTCGGCGCGCCGCTTGAGCGTGGTCAGCCGCGCCCGCCGGGTGCCCGGCAGCACCACCTCGTCGGGATGCGGCTCGAACGTGACCGCCACGCTGCGCGCCCCCCGCTCGCGGGCCAGCCCGACCGTCCGCTCGATCACTTCGCGATGCCCGCGATGGACCCCGTCGTACACGCCGATGGTCACCACAGACCCTCTCGAACCCCGCACGCTAGGCCCCATTCGTTCGTGGCAGATCAATCCGACACAAGCCTGCCATGCACCTGCCGCTCACCTCCAATCGAGGGGCGGAGCGCGGTATTCCCGCAAGTAGGATGAGCCATCATGCCTCGATACGCGCTCCTGATCCTGCCCGCCTTCAACCGGGTCTACGGCGAGAGCTCCCCACGCCTGACCAGGGGCGAGCTGGCCGTCTTCAGCGACCACGCCATCGAGAACACCGTGCTCGACAGCGCGGAGACCACCATCGGCGGTGTCCCGTACATCACGTTCGAGACCGCCGAGCCGCTCTCCGAGGCCGACGTCGCGCTGCTGTCCAACCTCTCCTCCGTCTACGCGGTCTTCGGCGTCGAGGGCGACCTTCTCCGGCCGCTGGCCATGCGCCCGCTCGACCGGCTGAGCAGCGACCTGCTCACCATCCAGAAATACGCCGGCAAGACCAACGAGCACTTCACCAAGCTGCTGCTCAACGTCACCGTGCTCGCCGCCGACCGGCCCATGTCCGACAGGTTGTCGGTGTTCGACCCGATGTGCGGCCGCGGCACCACCCTCAACCAGGCCCTCATGTACGGCTACGACGCCTACGGCCTCGACGTCGACGGCAAGGACTTCGAGGCGTACACGAACTTCATCAAGACCTGGCTGCGCAACAAGCGGCTCAAGCACACCGCCGAGACCGTGCCGGTGCGGCGGGCGCGGGCGCTGGTCGGGCGGCGGCTCAACGTCACGTTCGGGCTGTCCAAGGAGGCCGTCAAGGAGGGCGACGTCCAGCAGCTCGCCGTGGTCAACGCCGACACCCTCAAGAGCCGTGAGTTCTTCAGGCCCCGCTCGTTCGACGTCGTCGTGACCGACGCCCCCTACGGCGTCCAGCACGGCAGCAAGGGCGGCGGCGGCCTGTCCCGCAGCCCGCTGGAGCTGCTGAGGCAGGCCGTGCCGATCTGGGCCGAGCTGCTGCGCCCCGGCGGCGCGATGGGCATCTCCTGGAACACCTACGGCGGCAAGAGCGCCGAGCTGGCCGCGATCCTCACCGGCGCCGGCCTGGAGGTCATGGACTACCCCGACTTCGAGCACTGGGTCGACCAGGCGATCGTCCGCGACATCCTGGTCGCCCGCAAACCCGCCTGACCGCCGCCTCTCCGGGGGCGGGCGCTCAGCCGGGCGAAGACAGGCAGCCGGCGGCGGCCGCTCAACCGGCGAAGACGGCCAGCGGCTTGGCGATCCGGCCCTGCTCCTCCACCAGCGCCAGCAGCTCGCCCTCCGGCCCGAACACGCCGATGGGCCCGCTGCCGAGCCCGGCCGCGGGCAGCCGGCCGCCGTGGCCGATCACGCGTGCCTCCTCGGCGGTCACGTCCCGGCGCGGGAACGCCGCCGCCACCGCCTCGCCGATCGGCAGCACCACGCACTCCTCGGCGAGCTGGTCGATGCTCCGGGCCAGCGACAGGTCGTAGGGGCCGACCCGGGTCCGGCGCAGGCTCGTCAGGTGGCCACCGACGCCGAGCGCGGCGCCCAGGTCGCGGGCCAGGGCCCGGATGTAGGTGCCGCTGGAGCAGGTCACGACCGCGTCGACGTCCACGACGTCGCCGGCGGCCCTGATGTCGAGCACGTCGAAGCCGTACACGGTCACGGGACGGGCCGCGAGCGCGACCTCCTCGCCCGCGCGGGCCATCTTGTACGCCCGCTGCCCGTTCACCTTGATCGCGCTGACCTGCGGCGGCACCTGCATGATGGCGCCGGTGAGCGCCGCGACGCCCTTGTGCACCTCGGCGGCCTCGACCTCCGCCGCCGACGCCGTGGCCACGGTCTCGCCCTCGGCGTCGTCGGTGTTGGTGGTCACGCCCAGCCGGATCGTGGCCTCGTAGACCTTCTCCGTCAGCGCCAGGTGCCCGAGCAGCCGGGTCGCCTTCTCCACGCCGATCACCAGCACGCCGGTGGCCATCGGGTCGAGGGTGCCGGCGTGCCCGACCCGGCGGGTGCCCGCGATGCGCCGCATCCGGGCCACCACGTCGTGCGAAGTCCACTCGCCCGGCTTGTCGACGATGATCAGACCGCTCTCGGCCATCCAGCCTTCCCCAGCTCTCGTCTGAACTTGGCCATGGTCTCCTCCACGCTGTCGTAGGAGGTGAACCCGGCCGCGTTGTGATGCCCGCCGCCGCCCAGCGCGGCGCACACGGCTGCCACGTCGACCTCGCCCTTGGACCTGGTCGACACCTGCCAGTCGCCGTGGTCGTCCTCCTTGAGCACGACCGCGACCTCGGCCTCGTCGGCCCGCCGGACGATGTCGATCATGCCCTCGATCTCCGAGTACGGCAGCCCGTACGCGGCCCGGTCGACCCGCGGCACGTACGTCCAGACCAGCGAGCCCTCAAGCTGCACCCGGTCGAGCGCCCTGGCCAGCACCTTGAGGTAGCCGAACGGCGCGCGGTCCCACAGCTCGCGGGCGATCTCGTCGGTGTGCAGGCCGGTGGCCACCAGCCGGGACGCCATCCGGTGCACGGCAGGCGTGGTCGAGGCGTAGCGGAAGGACCCCGTGTCGGTCACCAGCCCCGTGTACAGGCAGGTGGCGATGTCCCGGTCGAGACTGCCGCCGAGCCGGTAGATGAGCTGCTCGGCCAGCATGGCCGTGGCCGCCGCCTGCGGGTCGATGAGGCTGTGCGTGCCGAACCCGGCGTTGGACGGGTGATGGTCGATCACGATGACCTCTTCGGCCCTGGCCGCGTTGGGGCTGAGCAGGCCCAGCCGCTCGAACGTGGACGAGTCGAAGGTGATCATCAACGCCGGCGCCTCGGGGTAGTCGGCCGGCGGGCACAACATCTCCTGCCCCGGCAGGAACCGCAGGATCCGCGGGACCGCGAAGTACTCGTCGCCGAAGGAGGCCACGACCCGCTTGCCGATCGAGCGCAGCACGTAACCGACGGCCAGCATCGAGCCGAGCGCGTCGCCGTCGGGCGACACGTGACAGGCCAGGGCGACCTCGTCGACCTGGTCGATGAGCTGGATCGCGCGCTCCCAGGCGGCCTTGGGGATGCCCAAGGTCTCCTGGGAGGGCCACTCGGCTCGGGCCACGTGGGACGTCACGCCTGGTCGTCCTCACCCTCATCGGGCTTCTTGTACGGGTCGGACTCTCCGGCGTAGGCCGCGCCCTCGGCCTTGCGCGCCACCTCGGCGTCCCGTGCCCTGGCGGCGTTGATCAGGTCGTCGAGCTGGCGGGCACTGTCGGGCAGCGGGTCGTGCCGGAACGTCAACGTCGGGGTGAAACGCACGCCGGTCTGGCGGCCCACCTCGGCGCGGATGATGCCCTTGGCGCTTGCGAGGGCGGCCGCGCTGTCGGACCGCTCGGCGTCGGAGCCGAACACCGTGTAGAACACCGTCGCCTCGCGCAGGTCAGCCGTGATGCGCGTGTCGGTCACGGTGACGAAGCCCAGGCGCGGGTCCTTGATCCGGCGCTCCAGCATCTCGGCGACGATCTGCTGGATGCGGTCGGCGAGCTTGCGCGCTCGTGCGGCATCCACCATGTTCGCTCCCCCTCACGCACGACCTGGCCGTGCTGTCGTTCAATCTTCGTCGTTGTAGAGGCGCTGTCTGGCTGACAGCAACTCGATGTCAGGGCGGAAGGCCACCATCCGCTCGCAGGCGTCCATCACCTCTTTGCAGTTACCCGCGGAGGCGGAGATCACCGCGACGCCGACCTCGCACCTGCGATGCAGGTCAAGATGACCGGTCTCGGCCACCGCGATGGACGGGTAACGTCGCTGCAACTCCGCGATCAGAGGCCGGACGACAGAGCGCTTCTGCTTCAGCGACCGAACGTCGCCGAGCAGGATGTCCAGGGTCAGAGCACCCACATACATCGTGTGAAACCACCGCTTGGCCTGGTGGGGTGGAAGCACGGCCGGTCCACTGCGGTGGGAAGGGGGCCCGGACGTGCGAGAGGCGCCCGGCGGAGGTTCCGCCGGGCGCCCGGCCGCGGGTCAGACCCGCGGCTTCTCCCGCATCTCGAACGTCTCGATCGTGTCGTCGATCCGGATGTCGTTGTAGCCGACACCGATACCGCACTCGAAGCCCTCACGGACCTCGGTGGCGTCATCCTTGAAGCGACGCAGGGACGAGACGGTCAGGTTGTCGGCGATGACGACGCCATCGCGGATCACCCTGGCCTTGCTGTTGCGGACGATCGTGCCGGAGCGGACCAGCGAACCGGCGACGTTGCCGATCTTCGGCACCTTGAAGACCTCGCGGACTTCGGCGGTGCCCATCTGGACCTCTTCGAACTCGGGCTTGAGCATGCCCTTGAGCGCCGCTTCGATTTCCTCGATCGCCTGGTAGATGACCGAGTAGTAGCGGATGTCGACGCCCTCGCGCTCGGCCAGGTCGCGCGCCCGAGGCTCGGGGCGGACGTTGAAGCCGATGATGACCGCGTTGTCGTCGGCGACGGCCAGGTTGACGTCGTACTCGGTGATGGCGCCGACCGCGCGGTGCAGGACACGGAGCCTGACCTCGTCGCCGACGTCGATCTTGAGCAGGGCGTCTTCCAGGGCCTCCACCGAACCGGACACGTCACCCTTGATGATGAGCTTGAGCTCGTCGACGCGACCCTTCTCGAGGTTGCTGAACAGCTCCTCGAGGGTGAGGCGGCGGCTCGACTTCGCCATGTCGGCGCTGCGCTTGCGCGCCGCGCGCTGCTGGGCGATCTGGCGGGCCATGCGGTCGTCGGTGACGACGATGAAGTTGTCACCGGCGCCGGGAACGGCCGTCAGACCCATCACCAGGACCGGACGCGACGGCGTGGCCTCTTCGACCGCGTCGCCGTTGTCGTCGAGCATCGCGCGGACGCGGCCGAAGGCCTCGCCACACACGATCGAGTCGCCCACGCGCAGCGTGCCGCGCTGGACCAGGACGGTCGCGACGGGGCCGCGGCCCTTGTCGAGGTGGGCCTCGATCGCGATGCCCTGGGCGTCCATCGTCGGGTTGGCCCGCAGGTCGAGCTCGGCGTCGGCGGTGAGCAGGATGGCCTCGAGGAGGTTGTCGATGCCCGTGCCGTTCTTCGCCGAGATGTCGACGAACAGGGTCGAGCCGCCGTACTCCTCGGCGACCAGGCCGTACTCGGTGAGCTGGGCGCGGACCTTGTTGGGGTCGGCACCCTCCTTGTCGACCTTGTTGACCGCGACCACGACCGGCACGTCGGCCGCCTGGGCGTGGTTGAGCGCCTCGATCGTCTGCGGCTTCACACCGTCGTCGGCCGCGACCACCAGCACCGCGATGTCGGTGGACTTGGCGCCTCGGGCACGCATGGCGGTGAACGCCTCGTGACCCGGGGTGTCGATGAAGGTGATCTTCCGGTCTTCGCCCTCGTGCACCGCGGGGACCTGGTAGGCACCGATGTGCTGGGTGATGCCACCGGCCTCGCGCGCCACCACGTTGGTCTTGCGGATGGCGTCGAGCAGCTTGGTCTTACCGTGGTCGACGTGACCCATGACGGTCACGACCGGCGGACGCGCGGCAAGGTCGCCCTCGTCGCCCTCGTCCTCGCCGAACTCGATGTCGAAGGCCTCGAGAAGCTCGCGGTCCTCCTCCTCCGGGCTGACGACCTGGATGTTGTAGTCGAGCTCCGCGCCGAGGAGCTGCAACGTCTCCTCGTTGACCGACTGGGTCGCGGTCACCATCTCGCCGAGGTGCAGCATGATCTGCACGAGCGAGGCGGGGTTCGCGCCGATGCGGTCGGCGAAGTCGGACAGCGACGCACCGCGCGGCAGGCGGATCGTCGCGCCGTTGCCGCGAGCGACCTGCACACCGCCGATCGCCGGCGCCGACATGTTGTCGAACTCCTGGCGCCTCTGACGCTTGCTCTTACGACCACGCGCGGGACGGCCACCGGGACGCCCGAACGCGCCCGCCGTGCCACCGCCGCGACCACGGCCGCCGCCACCCGGACGACCGGCGAAACCACCGCCGCCGCCACCGGGACCACCGGTGCCGGTACGGGGACCGGCGCCGCCGCCACCGGGACGACCGGCGAAACCGCCGCCGCCACCGGGACGACCGCCGCCACCGCCGGGACGGCCACCGCCGCCACCGCCGCCGGGACGACCGCCACCGCCGCCACCACCGGGACGCGGGCCACCGCCCGGACCGGCAGGACGACCCTGCGGCATCATCATCGGGTTGGGACGCGGCCCACCCGGACGGGGACCACCCGCGCCGGGACCGGGACGCGGACCGGCCGCACCGGGCGGACCGGGACGCGGACCAGCGGGACGCGGACCGGCCTCGCCGCCGCCACCGGGACGCGGCGGACGGGGACCCGCGCCGTCACGCGGCGGACCCTCACGACGCTCGCGCTGGCCGGGGCCACCGCCGTCGCGGCCACCGCCGGGACGCGGCGGACGGGACTGGCCCATGCCGCTGGCGTTGGACGAGAACGGGTTGTTGCCCGGACGCGGGCCACGCGGACCCGGCTTGGGACCGGGACCAGGACGCGGGCCGCCGCCTGCGGGCGCACCCGGACGCGGAGCCTGCTGCTGACCGCCGCCGCCACCGGAAGGCTGCCCGGGACGAGGCGCCGGACCGGGCTTGGGACCCGGACGGGCGGCGGGACCCGGACGCGGCCCCGGAGTCGGACGCGAGGGCGCGCCGGAACCGGCCGCGCTCTCGAAGCGGGCCTGCGGAGCCCCGGAGGTCTCGCCGCGCGCCGCCTCGGGCTGCTGCTGCGGCTGGTGGGGCATCGGCACCGGCGGACGCGGCTGAGCGCCGGTCGCGGGGCCGGGACGCGGGCCGGGCCTCGGACCCGGACCTGGACGCGGAGCAGTTGGGGTCGGCGCCTCCGCGGCGCCGTTGCCGGCCTGCTGTTCGGCCGGACGGGGCGCAGCCTTCGGCGGCTGCGGCCTGTTGGACGACGAACCGCCGCCCCTGGAGGGCCCACCCTTCGATGCGCCCAGAGCTTCGGTGAGCCTGCGGACCACCGGCGCCTCGATGGTCGAGGACGCCGAACGGACGAACTCCCCCATCTCTTGGAGCTTGGCCATGACGACCTTGCTCTCTACGCCGAACTCCTTAGCGAGCTCGTATACCCGGACCTTCGCCACTGCACTCCCTTACTCGGCCCGGGAGGCTGGCTGTGCCGTCCGGACCGTCGTTAACTTGACGTCTTCATCGCCGCGTGCTCATCAGGCGCTCATAGCAATCTGACTCCGCCCATCAACTCGGCGTCCTACATGACATTTCGTGATTCTCCCTCCAGGTGTGCCCGCACACCTGCGACGTCAAGCGGCCCCGGCACGCGGAACGCGCGCGGGAACGCTCGGCGGCGCTCGGCGAGCTCCAGACAGCTCAAGGACGGATGCAGCGATGCACCGCGGCCAGAAAGCCGTCCTCGCAGATCAGGGACCACATGGTCCTCGATCCGCACCAGACGGAGCAGCTCGGACTTAGCCGTGCGAACCCTGCAGCCCACACAGGTGCGCTGTGGGGCCGCGTGGCCACCATATTCCAGCTTACCGTGTTGACGCATCTACGGAACCGGCGGCATCCTCGGCTTGGGTGTCAGGCCGGATGTCAATGCGCCATCCGGTGAGCCTGGCGGCAAGCCGGGCGTTCTGCCCTTCCTTACCGATGGCCAGCGAAAGCTGGTAGTCGGGGACCGTCACTCTTGCGACCCGTCCTTCGAGATCGAGAACCTCGACATGGGAAACACGCGCAGGAGACAGCGCATTCCCCACGAAGTCGCCCGGATCCTCGGACCAGTCGATGATGTCGATCTTCTCGCCGTGCAGCTCGGTCATCACGTTGCGGACGCGCGAGCCCATCGGGCCGATGCAGGCGCCCTTGGCGTTGACGCCCGGCTTGCGCGACCTGACCGCGATCTTCGTACGGTGGCCGGCCTCGCGGGCCACCGCGGCGATCTCGACGGTGCCGTCGGCGATCTCGGGCACCTCCAGCGCGAAGAGCTTCTTGACCAGGCCGGGGTGGGTGCGCGACAGCGTCACCGACGGCCCCTTGTGACCCTTCTTCACCTGCACCACGTAGGCGCGGATGCGCTCGCCGTGCACGTAGTCCTCGCCGGGGACCTGCTCGGCGTGCGGCAGGACGGCCTCGATCTTGCCGAGGTCGACCAGCACCACGCGCGGGTCCTTGCCCTGCTGGATCACACCCGAGACCAGCTCGCCCTCGCGGCTGGCGAACTCGCCGAAGTTGATCTCGTCCTCGGCGTCGCGGAGCTGCTGCAGGATGACCTGCTTGGCGGTGGTCGCGGCGATCCGGCTGAAATTGCCCGGAGTGTCGTCGAACTCCCTGACGACGTCGCCCTCGTCGTCGAGCTCGGCCGCCCAGATCGTGACGTGACCGCTGCCGCGGTCGAGCTCGGCGCGTGCCTTGGGCGCAGCGCCCTCGGTGCGGAAGTAGGCGATCAGCAGCGCGTCCTCGATCGCCTTGACGACCAGGTCGAAGGAGATGTCCTTCTCCCGCTCCAGGCTGCGCAGGACGCTCATGTCGATGTCCACGAGGCTTCCCCCTTAGCCTTCGTCGCCGTCGACGTCGTCGGTGTCGTCGATCCGGCGGAACTCCACCTGCACCCGGCCTCGGGTCAGGTCCTGGTAATCGAGCCGGCGCGCGGAGCCCGCGACGTCGAGGTCGACGCCGCTCTCGTCCGCCGCCAGGATGCGGCCCTCCACCACGGTGCCGTCTCTCATCTCGGCCTTCACCAGCCGCTTGGCGGCACGGCGCCAGTGGCGCGGCTCGGTGAGCGGGCGGTCGACGCCCGGAGAGGAGACCTCAAGCGTGTAGGCGGCCTGCCCCATCACGTCGTCCTCGTCGAGCGCGGTGGAGACGGCCTGGCTCACGTCGGCGATGTCGTCGAGGCTCACGCCGCCGTCGCGATCGACGATCACGCGCAGCAACCGCCTCTTGCCCGCCTGGGTGACCGTGACGTCCTCCAGATCGAGGCCCTCCGCGCCGACCACAGGCTCCAGGAGCTTCATCAGGTGGTCGCGGGATGATGCGCTGCCCATATCGACCTCCCCTATTGTCATGTCTCAGCCGGGCGGACCTCGCCACTGGCTCTCCGTCGGCCGGCTGCGCAGCCAGCGACGACAGTTGACACCCTATCTGTACGGAGGCACGAGGAGAGCGCCACTCGTCGTGGTCGAGTGGCGGAGCGTCGCCTGACGGCGTTCCCGGGCACCAGCCCGTACGATGCTATCTGCGCCCGCAGTCACCTGGAGCCGTCTCCGGCGGCATCCCGGTCACCGGGGTCCGTCGTCACCGGGTCCGTAGTCACCGGAGGTCCAAGCCCGTGCGCCCGCGTCACCTCTCCAGGCGAGCCGTGCTGGCGGGCGGAGCGGCCGCCCTGACGGCCTGCAGCGCCTCGGGCCCGGCCAAGCCCGCGGCCCCTGAGCCCGACTCGCCCGAGACCGTCCTGCTGCGGCAGGTGATCGCCGACAAGGAACGCACGGTCGCCCTCTACTCGGCGCTGATCGCGGGCGGCGCCGAATCCCTGGAGCCCTTCCGCGCCCGTCACCAGGCGCACCTGGCCGAGCTGCGCAAATACCTGCCCGCGGGCACACCGCCCGCCGCCACGCCGACCGCGCCGGTCTCGCCGGGCGCGTCGCCCGCCGCCACGCCGTCGAAGTCCCCCAAGCCCTCGTTGGCGCGGCTGCGGGACGTCGAGCGCCGGGCGGCGGCCCAGCGGCCCCGTCAGCTCGCCGGCCTGTCCCCCGGCGTGGCCCAGCTCATCGCCAGCATCGGGGCGTGCGAGGCGGTCCACGCCGTGTCGCTGCCGAAATCATCGTGAACGGGGTCGTGGTGGACGGGGACGACATCGAGAAGCTGCGCAAGGCCCTGGCCGCCGAACACGCCGCCGTGTTCGCCTACGGCCTCCTGGGGGCGCGTACGAGCGGCGCCCTGCGGGACCTGACCGGCGCCGCGTACGACGCCCACCGGGCCCACCGCGATCAGCTCCGCAGCCTGATCACCAGCCGCGGGGGCAGGCCGAACGAGTCGGAGCCCTCCTACGCGCTGCCGTACGTGCCCACGGGCGGCGCGCAGGCCGCCCGGCTGGCGGCGCAGGTGGAGAACGGCATCACGGCCGCCTATCTGGAGCTGGCCGCCGCCGGCGACGCGACGCTGCGCAGGTACGCGGCGCTGGCCATGCAGGAGTCGGCGACCCGCGCCTACGCCTTCCAGCCGGCACCGCCCGCGGCCTTCCCCGGCATGCCGGGCAGCAGCCCCGCCCCGACGACGTCGCCGTCGCGCCCCGGCGGCTGACCACCGCGGGGCCGGACCGGTGGCGTGGCCCCGACGGGGGCTGACCACCGCGGGGCCGGGACGGTGGCCCGGCCCCCACGGCGGGCGGGTCAGCGGCAGGCGGCCAGGATGCGCGTGGCGGCCTCGGCGAGGGGGATCTCCTCCTTGACGCCGGTCACCCGGTCGCGCAGCTCGATGACGCCCTGCGACAGCCCGCGCCCGATCACCACGATCGTCGGCAGGCCCAGCAGTTCGGCGTCCTTGAACTTGACGCCGGGCGAGACCTGGGCACGGTCGTCGACGAGCACCCGCAGCCCCTGCGCCTCCAGCTCGCCGGCCAGCTCAAGGGCGGCCTCGACCTGGTTCTCCTTGCCGGTGCCGACGATGTGCACGTCGGCGGGCGCGACCTCGCGCGGCCACACCAGGCCGAGCTGGTCGTGGGCCTGCTCGGCGATGACGGCCACGGCCCGGGAGACGCCGATGCCGTACGAGCCCATGGTGATGCGGACGGGCTTGCCGTCGGGGCCGAGGGCGTCGAGGCCGGCCGCGTCGGCGTACTTGCGGCCGAGCTGGAAGATGTGGCCGATCTCGATGCCGCGGTCGATGGACAGCGGGGAGCCGCAGCGGGGGCAGGGGTCGCCCGCGCGCACCTCGGCGGCCTCGATCGTGCCGTCGGGGACGAAGTCGCGCCCGGCGACCACGTCGACGGCGTGCTTGCCGGGCTCGTTGGCGCCGGTGACCCAGGAGGTGCCGGTGACGACGCGGGGGTCGACGAGGTAGCGGATGCCCAGCTCGCGCAGGACCTGCGGGCCGATGTAGCCGCGTACGAGACCGGGGTGGGCGGCGAAGTCGGCGGCCTCGAAGATGGCGGGCTCGCCGGGCGAGAGCGCGGCCTCCAGGCGCTTGAAGTCGACCTCGCGGTCGCCGGGCACGCCGACGATCAGCGTCTCGACCTTGTCGGAGCCGGGCGTGGTGACCTTGACGACGACGTTCTTCAGCGTGTCGGCGGCGGTGACGGACAGGCCGTGGCGCTCGTTGACATAGGACACCAGCGACTCGATGGTCGGGGTGTCGGGCGTGTCGAGGACCCGCATCGGCGCGGCGCCGTCGAGGTCGCGGACGGCCGGCGGGGTGGTGGTGACGGCCTCGGCGTTGGCCGCGTAGCCGCAGGAGTGGCAGGCCACGAACGTGTCCTCGCCGGTGGGGGTGGGCGCCAGGAACTCCTCGGAGGCCGAGCCGCCCATCGCGCCCGAGGTGGCGAACACGATCTTGTACTCGATGCCGAGCCGGTCGAACGTGCGGATGTAGGTCTCGCGGTGCTGCTCGTAGGAGCGCTTGAGGCCGTCGTCGTCGAGGTCGAAGGAGTAGGAGTCCTTCATCAGGAACTCGCGGCCGCGCAGGATGCCGGCCCTGGGCCTGGCTTCGTCGCGGTATTTGGTCTGGATCTGGTAGAGCGTGACCGGGTAGTCCTTGTACGAGGAGTATTCGCCCTTGACCATGTCGGTGAAGAGCTCCTCGTGCGTGGGGCCGAGGAGGTAGTCGGAGCCCTTGCGGTCCTGGAGCCGGAACAGCAGGTCGCCGTACTCGGTCCAGCGGCCGGTGGCCTCGTAGTACTCGCGGGGCAGCAGGGCGGGGAAGAGCACCTCCTGACCGCCCATCCGGTTCATCTCCTCGCGGACGATCCTGGTGACGTTCTCCAGCACCAGCTTGCCGAGGGGCAGCCACGAGTAGATGCCGGGCGCCACGCGGCGGACGAAGCCGGCGCGGACGAGGAGCTTGTGGCTCGGCACTTCCGCGTCTGCCGGGTCGTCCCGCAGGGTGCGAAGAAACAACGACGACATGCGCAGCAACACGGCTACTCCTTGCTCGGGCCTGGATGTGAAGGACTACAGGCTATCGACTCGGGGAGCCATGCCGCTCGGCGTTAAACGGGCGCGTACGGACGAGAGGCCGGATCGCCGGGGCGTGCGATCAGGCGGAGAGGGGCAGCCAGCCGCCCACGAAGACGGCCAGGCCCACCGAGAACAGGCCCGCGAAGACGGCCGAGACGGCCAGCGCGCGCACGCGGGCCCGCCTGTTCCTGCGCAGCACCACGACCAGGGCGACGGCCAGCAGCGCGACCACGGTGGCGGGTCCCGGCCAGAACGCCGGCTCGCTGTCGATGAACCCGGGGGTCGCGCGGTCGACGACGTCGGCGATGAGCAGGGCGCCGATCGCGCCCGCGGCCAGGTCGCCCCAGGCGTCCCTCCTGCGGGTGACGTAGGCGAGCAGGCCGAGGCCGACGAGCAGGCCGACCGTCCAGTTCAGGCCGGCGACGCCGCCGCCGATGATGTCGAAGCCGTCCGCACCGCGCAGCGCGCTCGCGCCCATGGCCGCGACCAGGGTGGACACCGCCGCCAGGAACGTGGTCAGCAGCGCCCAGCCGAACCCCGACGCGGTGGCGCCCACGACCAGCGCGAGGGTCAGGTAGGCGTACGGGTCGTAGAGCTGGCCGAACCAGACCGGTCCTTTGCCGGCGGTGAGCATGCCGACCAGGCCCACGGCCAGTCCCGCCAGGAAGGCCGCCAGCACGTGGTGTTCCATGCGGCGCAGACGCCGGTCGCATTCGGCGAAGTCGGCGTACTCGATTGCGGTGTGGTTCATCTTCATTCCCTGGTCAATCCCTCCCCCGGAAATGTCTAGGGATGACCACATCCAGATTATGTATCCATCCTAAAAAGGCAAATTTCGGTCATCCGGATCTAAGGCAAGCAATCGCTTGGTTTAGGATGCTCGGGTGACCCTCTCCGATGAGCTCGGCGCCGTCGTCCGCGCCTATCTCGCCGACCGGCCGGACGCGACATGGCAGGCGTTCGCGCGCGACGTGGGCGTGGCGGGGCTGCTCGTGCCCGAGCGGTACGGCGGCGCCGGCTGCGGCCCGCGGGAGGCGGCGGCCGTGGCCGAGGAGCTGGGACGCGCGCTGTCACCCCACCCGTTCCTGCAGTCGGCCGTGATGGCCGTCGGCGCGCTCATGGCCGACGGGGACGGCGCGGCGCGCGCGCGGCTGCTGCCGGAGCTGGCCTCGGGGGCGGCGACGGCGACCGTCGTGCTGCCGGGCGACGGCGACCTGCTGCTGGAGGGCGACCGGCTCTCGGGGGCGGTGCCGTACGCGCTGGAGGGCGAGGTCGTGCTCGCCTACGCCGGCGGGCACCTGGTGGAGGCCGTGCCGACGCGGCGGGCGGCGTACCCGACCGTGGACGAGACCCGGCCGCTGGTCCGCCTCGCCTTCGACCGCGCACCCGTGCGGCTGCTGGGCCCGGGGACGTCGTGGGCCCGCGTACGGGACCTCGGGATCGCGGCGCTGGCGGCCGAGCAGACCGGCGGCGCGGCCCGCTGCCTGGAGATGGCCACCGAGTACGCGCGGTCGCGGCGGCAGTTCGGCCGGCCGATCGGCTCGTTCCAGGCGATCAAGCACAAGCTGGCCGACGTGCTGCTGCTCGTGGAGTCCGCCCGCTCGGCGGCACACGCGGCGGCACACGCGGCGGCACACGCGGCGGCACACGCGGCGGCGGAGTCGGCGGAGTCGGCGGCCGAGTCCGCAGCGGAGCCGGACGTCTTCGCCGCCGTGGCGGGGTCGTACTGCGCGGAGGCCTACCTGACGGCGGCGGGCGAGAACATCCAGGTGCACGGCGGGATCGGGGTGACCTGGGAACATCCGGCGCACCGGTATCTCAAGCGGGCCACGTCCGACGCCCAGCTCCTCGGCCCGCCGCAGGCGCACCGCGCCCGCCTGGCCCCGCACGTCTTCGGCGAGGCGTAGCACGGCTCAGCCGCCGAGCAGCTCCTCCCACGGATGGCGGGTGTTGGTGCGGCGGGTGGTGTCGAGGGCCTCGGCCAGGCGCCACAGCCCGGGACGCGCACGCACCCGCGCCCGGCCCATGGGGTCGACCGCGCGCAGCTCGAACCGCACGCCCATCACCTCCAGCACCGCCGAGCCCGCGCCCGAGTGGCCGGCGGCCGCGGGCTCGGACTCGTCGGCGTCGCCCGCCTGCTCGGCGAGCAGCGCGGCCACCTCCGAGGCGTAGGGCCCGTCGCGCCACTCGATGTGCCAGCTCCGGTCGGCGCCGCGCCACCACGTCAGGTCGCGGCAGCACTCGATGAAGTCGGCCTCGGTCGCGAGGGCGGCCATCACCCGGCCGAACGCCTCGTAGCCGCGCGCGTCGGAGAGTGAGGGATCGTCGTCGCCATGGTCGTGGAACGTGCCGTCCTTCGACCGCCGCAGCGCGTGCTTTCGCCTCACGAGCAACCACTCTGATCGGCGGCGCGCCCTTCCCGCAAGACTTCGGCCCTGATAGTCTCTACCAAGCGAGCGCTTGGTTTACTACTTTCGCCGGAGGCGCGATGACGTCCCTACGGATCAGCCTGGGGTACGAACTGGAGGTCCGCGGCCGCACCCGCGAGGTCGAGCAACAGGCGTTCCAGAACGTGATCGAGCAGGTCGTCCTCGGCGATCGGCTCGGGTTCGACACGGCCTGGTTCGTCGAGCACCACTTCACCAGGGGCTTCTCCCACTCCTCCGCCCCCGACCTGGTCCTGGCGGCCATCTCCCAGCGCACCGAGCGCATCCACCTGGGGCTCGGCGTGGTGCTGCTGCCGTTCCAGTCCCCCATCCGCACCGCCGAGCGGGTCGCCACCCTCGACGTGCTGAGCGGCGGCCGGGTCGAGTTCGGCACGGGACGCGGCGCCTCGCCCCTGGAGTACCAGGCCTTCCAGAAGCCGTTCGAGAAGTCGCGGCAGATCTGGGAGGACTCGCTGGAGGCCATCCTGGCCATCTGGCGGGCCGACGGCGAGCCGGTCAGCAGGTCGAACGAGTTCTTCGAGATTCCCGACGTGGCCGTCTACCCGCGTCCGGTCCAGGAGCCGCACCCGCCCGTGTGGGTGGCCTCCACCTCGCTGGAGGGCTACCTGGCCGCCGCCCGCCACGGCTACAACCTGCTGGGCATGACGATGCTCAAGGGCATCGACGACGTCGCCGCCGACATCGCGAAATATCGGGAGTGCCTGGCCGAGAGCGGCTTCGACCCCGACTCCCGCCGGGTCGCCCTGATGATCCCCTGGTTCGCCGCCCCCACCCGGGACGAGGCCACCGCCACCGCCGCCGACGCCGTCCTGTGGTACATCCGCCGCCAGGTCAACCTGGTCACCCCGCCCGACTACTACGACGCCCGGCACGCCACCCACCGCGTGCTGGGCCAGCTCGCCGCCGGGATGCCGCCCGAGGAGGCCATGGCCACGCTGCGCGAGCACCTCATGGTCGTGGTGGACGACGTGGAGGGCTCGCGCAAGGCCCTGGCCAGGATCGCCGAGGCGGGCGCCACGGACCTGATCATCCAGGCGCAGGTCGGCGGGCTGGCCCACGAGAGGGTGTGCGAGTCGATGACGCTGTTCATGAACGAGGTGGCCCGTTGACGGCCGCCCGCTGGCTGACCCGCGACGACCTCGCCGCGACCGGACGCTCCGCCGAAGGGCTGCTGCTCGTGGCCCCCGACCTGTCCAGCGTGTTCCCGGCCGGCCCGCAGGAGGCCGCCGCGACCGGGCTCACCGGGGCGGCGCTGCGCGCGGCCGGCGTCGGCGGGCGTGACCGGGTCGTGGTGGCGCTCGCCGAACCGGCGGGCGCGCTGTGGGCCGCCGCCGCCGCGGACGTCGCGCGGGCCGCCGCCGCGGTCGGGCCGCGCGGCCGCCTGCGCCTGCACCACGCGCTGACCGCGCTCGGCGCGACCACGCTGGTCAGCACGCCGACGGGCGCGATGGACCTGCTGGCCCGCCTGCATCTGGAGTTCCTCCTCGACCCGCTCGACCTCGGGCTGGAACACATCGTCCTGACCGGCGAGATCGCCTCCAAGCGCACGATGGGACACCTGGCGGGCGAGTTCGGCTGCGCGGTCACGGAGGTGCTGGCCAACCCGTTCGGCGGCGGCGCGCTCGCGTTCAGGACGGCCGAGGACGCGCCGCTCACCCCGCTCGCGGACGGCGTGCTGGGCCTGGCCTCGCTGACCAAGGACGACCGGGCCGGTCAGGAGGCCGCGCTGGCCGAGCTGGTCGTCACGCCGTCCGGGCACCCGACGCTGGGCGACGCCGTGCTCAGGACCGGGCTGGTGGCCAGGGCCGACGGCTCCGAGCTGCCCGCGCCCGCGCACACCGTCGGCGAGCACGTGCTGGTCAGGGGCGTGTGGCTGGCGTTGCCCCGGATCGAGAAGGCACTGTCGAAGATCGACGGCGTGACCGGCTGGGAGTTGTCGGTCGAACGTCAGGGCACCCTGGACGCCGCCGCCCTGACCGTGTCGTTCGGCCGGGAGAGCCTGATCAGGAACCCCATGTGGCGGTCGAGGATCGAGCAGGCCGTACGGGCCCTGACCCCGATCTCCGTCGACGTGCGGATCGCCCAGGACGTCCAGGAGACCCCTGCGCCCGGCACTGTGGACGACCGGCGCGGCCACCATCTCGGACGGGACAGAGCCCTCCTCAGCTAGCGCGACGGAGTAGCCGATGGCATCGATGCCCGACTGGGGGACGCTCCCCCGCATGCTGCGCGACCAGGCCGAACGCCATCCCGACGACGTCGTGGTCGTCGAGGGCGGCGCCCGGGTCACGCTGTCGGAGCTCAGGGCGGGAGCCGCCGAGGTGGCCCGCGGCCTGATCGCCCTCGGCGTCGGGCCCGGCGACCGGGTGGCGATCTGGGGCTCGAACTCGGCGTCCTGGGTGCGGCACGCGTTCGGCGTCTGGGACGCGGGGGCCGTCCTCGTGCCGTTGTCGTCGCGGTACAAGGGCATCGAGGCGGCGGGGCTGATCGCCCGTACCGGGGTGAAGGTGCTGATCGTCGGCGATCCGCCGCTCGCCGGTCTGCTGCCGCCTCTGGACGGTCCGGTGACCGTCCGCGCGGCGGGCGACCTGGACGCGGGCGGGGTGAGCGGGCGGGTGGCCGAGGAGCGGGCGCTCGGGGTCGGGCCCGGCGACCTGTGCGAGATCATGTCCACGTCCGGCACCACGGGCACGCCCAAGGGGGTGATGCTCGACCACGCCCAGGTCCTGCGCGGCTACTGGGACTGGGCGGAGATCGTCACGCTGGACGAGCACGACCGCTATCCGGTGATCGCGCCGTTCAACCACGGGTTCGGGCTGAACGCCGGGCTCGTCGCCTGCGTGCTGCGCCGGGCCACGATGTTGCCGATCCCGTCCTTCTCGCCGGACGCCCTGATGTCGCTGATCTCCGACGAGAGGGTGACGATCCTGGCCGGGCCGCCCACTCTGTTCGCCCGGATCCTGGACGAGCTGGAGCGCGCCGACCGGGACGTCTCCTCGTTACGCGTGGCCATCTGCGGGGCCGCGTCCGTGCCCGCCACGCTGATCACCCGGCTGGCCGAGCGGGTCGGCCTGGAACGGATGATCAACGCGTACGGGCTGATGGAGGGCACGGTCGTGTCCATGACGCGGGCCGGTGACCCCATCGACGTGGTCGCGAACACCACCGGCAGGGCCGTACCGGGCATCGAGATCAAGATCGTGGACGACGACGGCGAGCAGGTCGCGCCCGGCACGCGCGGCGAGATCCTGCAACGCGGCTACGGCGTCATGCGCGGATACTGGGACGAGCCCGCCAGGACCGCCGAGGTGATCGACGCCGACGGCTGGCTGCACACCGGCGACATCGGCGTGCTGGACGAGGCCGGCAACCTCGCCATCGTGGACAGGAAGAAGGAGCTCTACATCGTCAACGGGTTCAACGTCTCCCCCGCCGAGGTCGAGGCGCTCCTGCTGCGGGAGGGCTCGCTGGCCCAGGCCGCCGTGGTCGGCGTGCCCGACGCGGTCTCCGGCGAGGCCGGCGTGGCGTACGTGGTGCCCCGGCCGGACGCCCGCGTCACCGCCGTCGCGCTGCTGGACTGGGCGAAGGCCAACATGTCCAACTACAAGGTGCCCAAGCGCGTCGAGGTGGTGGACGCGCTGCCCGTCAACGTCAACGGCAAGGTCGACAAGCTCGCCCTGCGTTCCCGGGCCGTCTCCGGACCACCGGCGTTTCAGGGGCTGCCATGAGCGGCCGCGTGGGCGAGAATCCGAAGAGGACGGCATTGACGGGAGACGGGTTCATCCGCGCGGCCGACCGGGGATACATCGAGCACACGGGCCGGTTGCACCTCTAGGGACGCGTCCTCCGCGTCGCACCTTCACCGGCATGAGGAGGCAGCGTGGCGTTGCACGTGGCGGTCATCGGGTCGGGCCCCGCCGGGATCTACACGGCTGAGGCACTGGTCAAACAGTCGGGCGAGGCTGTCCGGGTCGACGTGCTCGAACGGCTGCCCACGCCGTACGGGCTGGTCAGGTACGGCGTGGCGCCCGACCACACGTCGATCAAGTCGATCGCGAACTACCTGCGCAGGGTGCTGGAGCTGCCCCAGGTGCGCTTCCTCGGCGGCGTCACCCTGGGCCGCCACGTCTCCGTCGAGGACCTGCTCGGCGTCTACGACGCGGTCGTCTACTGCACGGGCGCGATGGTCGACCGGCGGCTCGGCATCCCCGGCGAGGACCTGCCGGGGAGCGTGGCGGCCACCGACTTCGTCAACTGGTACTGCGGCCACCCCGACGTCGATCCCGGCCGGTTCACTCTCGACAGCTCCGAGGTCGCGGTGATCGGGGTCGGCAACGTGGCCGTCGACGTCGTCCGGGTGCTGGCCAAGACCGCCGAGGAGCTGCGGCACACCGACGTGCCGCACGACGTCCTCGACCGGCTGAGCCAGAGCCAGGTCAAGGCGATCCACATGGTCGGCAGGCGGGGGCCCGAGCACGCCAAGTTCACCCTGAAGGAGCTGCGCGAGCTGGGCGAGCTGACCAACGCCGACGTGTGCGTGCGCCCGGACGAGGCGGCCGTGCTCGGCGCCGACTTCCCGCGCCAGGTCCAGGGCAACATCAACGTCCTGCAGTCGTGGGCCGGCCGCGAGCCCGTGGGCCGTCCGCGCCGCCTCGACGTGCGCTTCTGGCTGCGTCCTGTGGAGATCCTGGGCGCCGACCGGGTCGAGGGGCTCCGGCTGGAGCGCACCCGCCTGTCGGAGGAGGGCCGCGTCGTCGGCACCGGCGAGTACGAGACGCTGCCCGTCGGCATGGTCCTGCGCTCGGTCGGCTACCAGAGCGTCCCACTGCCCGGCGTGCCCTTCTCCGAGCGGACGATGACCGTGCCCAACGAGGCCGGCCGGGTGCGCCCGCGCGAGTACGTGGCGGGCTGGCTCAAGCGCGGTCCGACCGGCGTCATCGGCACCAACAAGTCCGACGCCGCCGAGACGGTCCGCACGCTGCTGGCCGACCTGGAGGGCGAGCCCCTGGAGGGCGGCGCGCGGGTGCCGCGGCCGTCGGTCGAGTCGCTGCTGGCCGAGCGCGGCGTGCGGCCGGTGACCTACGACGACTGGCTGGCCATCGAACGGGCCGAGGGCGAGCTGGCCAGGTCGCTCGGCCGGGGCGAGCGCGTCAAACTGGTCGGCGTCGACACCATGCTCCGCGCCTGCGCCCACCTGGAATGAGCCCGTACGTGAACGATGAGCCCGTGCCCGGTTTCGCCGAGGTCCACGCGGTCCAGCAGGCCCGCTTCCCCATGGCCGAGCCGGGCTGGCAGCCGGTCCACACGGTCTACGTGCCCGCCGACCGTTTCTCCGCCTCGACCGTCGCCGAGTGGGGCGAGCAGGCGTTCTCGCTGGCCAAGGCCCATCTGGAGGCGTTCGCCCCCGACGTGCGCGACCGGGTGCTCGGCAAGCTGGCCCGCGAGCCGGTCGAGGACCTGCGGATCGACTTCGAGGACGGCTACGGCGTGCGCCCGTACGAGGAGGAGGACGGGCACGCCGAGCGGGCCGCGCGGGCCGTGGCCGACCTGCACGCCGCCGGCACGCTGCCGCGCCGGTGGGGGCTGCGGGTGAAGTCGTTCGCCGACGGCGACCCGGCGAGGTCGGTGCGCACGCTCGGCGGCTTCCTGACCGGGGTGCTGGAGCGGGCCGGCGAGCTTCCCGCGGGGTTCACGGTGACGTTCCCGAAGGTGCTCATGGAGGAGTACCTCGGGCAGTTCGCGGGCGTCCTGGACCGGCTGGAGGCGCGCCTCGGCCTGTCCGGGCTGCGCTTCGAGATGCAGGTGGAGGCCCCGCAGACGCTGCCCTTCCTGCGCGCCGAGCTGCCCGGGTCGCTCGGCGGGCGGCTGGCCGCGGCGCACTTCGGCGTGTTCGACTACACCGCCGCCATCGGCCTGCCGCCGCACGAGCAGCGGCTCGACCATCCGGCCTGCGACCACGCCAGGCACGTGATGCAGACGGCGTTCGCGGGCACGGGCGTCGAGCTGTCCGACGGTTCGCTGGCCGCCGCGCCCGCCTCCGACCGGGCCGAGGACGTCCACGCCCTGTGGGGACGGCACGCCCGGCTGGTCGGCCACTCGCTGGCCCACGGCTTCCATCAGGGCTGGGACATGCACCCGGCCCAGCTTGTGAGCAGGTTCGCCACCGTCTACGCCTTCCACCTGGCCCGTTACGACTCCTACCGGGAGCGCGTACGTTCCTGGGAGGAGGGGCGGGCGTCCGGGGGCGGCGTCATGGACGAGCCCGCCACCGTCAAGGCGCTGGCCGCCGCCCTGCGCCGCGCCGACGCGGCCCTGTCCATCCGAACCTGAGGGCTCAGTCGCGCTCGACCAGGGAGCGCCACTGCCGGACCAGCCGCCACTCGACCGGGTCCGTCCAGCTCGCCCGTACGGCCGAGCCCACGTGGAAGGCGCGGATGCCGTAGTCCAGCAGGTCGGGCACGTGGGCGGGCTTGAGGCCGCCGCCGGCCAGGATGATCGACCCGTCGCCGGCCTCGGCCCTGGACCTCAGCGTCGGCAGCCCCGCGCCGACCCCGTGGGGGGAGCCGGAGGTGAGCACGGTCGCCAGGTTGGGCAGCAGCCGCACGGCCCGCCAGGACGCCTGCACGTCGGCGGCGTGGTCCACCGCGCGGTGGAAGGTCCACGGGAGCGGCGAGACGGCGTGGATGAGCGCCTCGGTGGCCGCCAGATCGACCACGCCCGCGCCGTCCAGGAAACCGAACACGAACCCGGCCGCGCCCGCCTGCGCGAGCGCCTTGGCGTCGCGGCGCAGCCGGTCCAGGACGTCGGGGTCGGCGAGGAAGCCGGCCTCGCAGCGGAGCATCACCATCTGGGGCAGGGGGCATTCCGCGGCGATCGCGGCGACCGTCTCCGGTGCTGGGGTGAGCCCGTCGGCCGCCATGTCGGCGACGACCTCCAGGCGGTCGGCGCCGCCCTGCTCGGCGGCCACGGCGTCGCGCACGTTCAGCGCGATCACCTCAAGGAGGGAACCGGTCATGGAGGAGAGGTTATATGGTGCTCTGTCCACTTGCGCCGGAAACGCACGTGCCCATTGAGGCCCTTGCGGTATGATCTTGGACCCACACGACCGGCTGGGCGGCGCGACCGCCGGCCGGACCCGGCCCCCCACCGGACCGGATCCGGCCAGAGGGGTCGCTAGGCGCTGATCAGCTCCGCGACCGTCAGGTCACGGAAGGCCGTCGTGGACAGGTCCCGCGACGCCCGCTGGAACAGGGCCCCGGACGAGCGGTGCGGCAGGTCCACCGTGCGGACGTGCCGGAAACCGCGCCTGCGGTAGTACTCCTGGAGCCGCGGGTTGGCCTTGGCGCAGTCGAGCCGGAGCCAGGGCAGCCCGGCGGAACGGGCCGAGGAGCAGGCCCAGTCGAGGAGCGCGTCACCGAGCCCGCTGCCGGACCACGGCCGCGCCACGGCCAGCTTGTGGACGTAGAGCGCGGCCCCCGGAGCGTCGGCGGGGGTCCAGAACTCCGGGTCGGCGTGGTCGTCGAGGGCGATGGTGGCCACGGGCGGGGTCTGCCCGTCGAGGTCGAGATAGCGGAGTTCGTCGTCGAGCAGGTACAGGGTCCGCTCCTCGATGAGCGGCTCGATCCGCTCGGGGCCGAATCCCTGCCGCGGCCACTGCCGCACTCCCTTCGTGTAAAGCCACTCGGCGGTGTCCGCGAGAAGCCTGAGTACGCCGGGAAGGTCCGCGGGCTCCGCGCGCCGGAGTGCGAGGGGGTGAAGGAGGGTGTTTGTGTGCATAATACAGCCCTTCGATGCGTAGGGTGCCCATGCCGACACAGAGCGTGATGGCACGATGTCGCGCAGGGGCGAAACGGGTCCTCAACCCGATATATATGGATAAATGGCGATTTAGGGGAGTATGCACGACTCCCCTAGGCCAGCGAGGCGGCTTTCTCGCTGCGCCCGGCCGGCGGGATCACCCCTTCAACCGAGCCCGTCAGCGGCGACGATCGAGCTCGTATCTGATCAGATGTTTGTCGGCGGGCAGCACCGACACAGCGACACGCACGGGTATGTCGGCCCCGTCGTACCCGACCCGGACGTACACCATGACTGGTGTGCCGAGTTCGAGTTGGAGGCGCTCGGCCTCCTCCTGGTTGGGCATGCGGGCCCAGATGTCGTCGACGACGCGTATCTGCGCATGGCCCAGTTCTTCCAGGACCCTGTTCGCCCCTCGTGCGATGTCTCCGGGCCTGGCGATCTCGGAATCGGCGACCAGATCACGGGGAAAGTAGGAGTCGTTGGTGTTGTACGGCTGGCCGTCGACGAACCGCAGACGGCGGCGCACGACCGCCAACTCCCCATCCGCCAGCTCCAGCCTGCTGGCGATCTCCTCGACGGGAGAAACCGTCAGCACTTCAATGTACTGGCTGGGCGCCCGGCCTTCCTGCGCAACGGCGTAGGCGAAGGCCTCCTTCAGTTCTCCGGTGGGCTGCGGCTCCAGCTCGCGCTGCGGGTAGATGAGCAACGGCCTGCGGTCCCGGACCACCGTGCCGCGCCGCGGCGTACGCGTGACCAGTCCCTCGTTGACGAGCTCTCCGAGGGCCAGCCTGACGGTGTTCCTGCTCACCCCGTGGTCTTCCATGAGCTGTGCCTCGGTCGGCAGCTGCGCCCCGGGGCCGAGGACACCCGAGTAGATGGCTCGACGCAATTCCGCCGCCACCTGCTGATACAGCACCGACCTTGCCACTTTCACCCCTTTTGTTCCAACAATTTAGACGATCTGGTTCTAGCAGGCCACAACCCCTTGACCGAAGCCCCTCGACCGGCCCATCATCCATTCGTTGGTACAAATCCATCTAAAGGCCGGTGAGGGGGTGGAGGCCAAGTGTTGCCGGTTCACTCGGACACGCCGTTCCTGCCCTGGCAGAACCCTCGTGAAGCAACTCGTTTACTGCGTTACGCGTTGCGACGCGCCGGGTTCCCCCACAGATGTCAGAGCACGGAAATGGGAATGTCCGTGCTCTCGGTGTCGACCGAACCGACCGTGTGGCGCATAGACGGATCCTTTGTCTGGAACGAGGAGGGTGGCGCCCCCGTCACGCACCCCATGGATGACCCGATCGGCTCAGCTCGACGCATCACCGCTCGTCGCCGGCGGCACGTGCCTTCGCACACCCCCACCGACTCCGTGCGCGAACTCACGGCCTAGGACTCCATCCCTCGCCGGAGTCCTGGCGTCGCCGCTCACGGGGCAGGAAGCGCGTCCTGGCGGGTCCCCCACGCCCGCCAGGACGCGCCTTCCTCCGAGGGACCCTCTTGCGCCGCCGTACCGCCCCCGTGTCCGGAGGGCTGCGCGCCACCCGGCTCAGGCCCGGGCCGGCGGCAGGAGTCAGCGGTCGTGACCTCGGGGTCACGGCTGTCGCCGAGTCGCTACCGCACACGTACGCCGCCAAGTCCGGGTCGCCTCCATGTTTGACGCCTCCGCTTCATCATCAACCCTTGAGGGCCAACCTGGGGGCACCTTCGCAATGGTGGGACTGGTGGGAATTTCCGGTACCAATCGAAACTCCGGACCGAGGTCGATCAGCGGGAGGATGTGCGCTCGGGCGAATGGGCATCCAGATCCCCGCTCAGGGGCTCCCAGTCGAGCAGGGTCAGCCGGTCGTCGATCCGCGTGCGGACCCCTCGTACGCGCCGGCCGGGCTCCGGCTCGGGAGCGGCGCCGCGCCAGTTCCCGTGCACCAGGCAGCCGGGGACCGCGTCCAGCCGGACCATCACCACGACGTACGGCTCCGCCGCGCCCGGCATGAAGGGCCGCCGGTTGACGATCCAGCTCTCGACCACGCCCTCGGCCGGCACCGGGTCCCACCGCCACGCCTCCCCCCGGCAGGACGGGCAGAAGGCCCGCGCCGGGAAGCGCGCGGTCCCGCAGCCGTCGCAGCGCTGAACCGCGAACCCCTCCCGCGCCAGGCGCTCCCACCACTCGGCGGAGTCGCGGTCGGGCTCGGGACGGGGACCGTGGGCCATGGGTCACGACCTCCTGAGGATCAGTGCGGAGGTGGCCGGCAGGATGTAGCCGGGCTGGGCCGTCGAGAGCGCCACTTCGGCGCCGGGCACCTGCCGGTCGCCCGCCTCGCCCCGGAGCTGGGCGACCGCCTCGGCGATGTGGTTGACGCCGTGCACGTACCCCTCCGACAGGAAGCCTCCGTGGGTGTTCACGGGCAGCTCGCCGTCCAGGGCCGTGGCTCCCGACTCCACGTACGGGCCGCCCTCGCCCTTGCCGCAGAAGCCGTAGTCCTCCAGTTGGACGATCACCGAGTACGTGAAGCAGTCGTAGATCTCGGCCACGTCCACGTCGCCGGGGCCGAGACCGGCCTGCGCGTACAGGCGGGGGGCCAGGGTGGCGGCCGCGGTCACCGTGGGGTCGGCCGGGCCCGTGCCCGACAGGTGGGACGTGCCGCCGCCCCAGGCCGCCGCCGAGATCAGGACGGGGTGGCGGCGCAGGTCGCGGGCGCGTTCGGCCGTGGTGACGACGACCGCGCAGGCGCCGTCGGTCTCCAGGCAGCAGTCCAGGAGGCGGAACGGCTCGGCGATCCACCTGCTGGCCAGGTAGTCCTCCAGCGTGATGGGGGTACGCATGAGCGCCCGCGGGTTCTTGACCGCGTTGGCGCGCTGGGTGACGGCCAGCCGGCCGAAGTGCTCGGGTCTGGTGCCGTACCGGAGCATGTGGGCGCGGGCGTACATGGCGTACTGCTGCGGCGGGGCGAAGTAGCCGTACGGGGCCTGGTACTGGACCTCGGGGCTCGCCGGGAGGCCGCGTCCGGTGCCGCCCATGCGGAACTCGGACCGGGCGTTGACGGCGCGGTAGCAGACGACGGTCTCGGCCATGCCCGTGGCCACGGCCAGGGCGGCCTGGCCGACGACGGCGTGCGAGACGCTGCCGCCGCCGAACTGGTCGAGGTGCCAGGCGAGATCGGGCAGGCCGAGCGCGGGGGCCACCAGGGAGGGCGGGGCCGAGTCGCCGACGCGGTGGGTGGCCAGGCCGTCCACGGCGTCCGGGGGGAGGCCGGCGTCGTCGAGGGCGGCGAGGATCGCGCGGCAGGCGAGGGTGAGGGTGCTGACGCCCGAGTTCTTGGTGAAGGGGGTGTAGCCGACTCCCGCTACGGCGGTCACATCCCGAAATTCAAGCAAGCGCTTGGGCACATCGGCCACGCTATGCCCCTCCCTTTCCCCATGTCAACCACCACCCCGCAGCCCCAGGGACGCCTCCCTCAAGGGGACGGCACACCGGAACACGCAAGCCGACGGACGAACGAACGACCCTCGCCGTACACCTTGCGCCGACCCGCACCGTCCCCCGCCCCACCGACCCGGCGCCGGAGTCGGACCCGGAACCTCCCACCAGAAGCCGCCGAGAACCGTCCCAGCACCGGCCGAGCGGCGCGGGGACCGGGGCGAGGGCCGGCGCGGCCGGGAGGGCGGCCGCCGGAGGCCCGCGGCGCCACCGGCACGGGCGGGCGGGCGGCGGGCGGCGGGCCTGCGTGGGCGGCGGGTGGGGTGGGTTGACAGCTGGGTGGGGTGGGCTTAGTGTCCAAGCAAGCGCTTGGTATGTAGAATGGGCGCAGTCGGTCACGAGGAGGCGGACCCATGAGCACACACGCTGCCCGGCTCATCGCGCCGGACGGCTGTCGCGGCCTTCCGACGCCCCACCAGCGCAGCAGGACTCGCAACGGAGCCGCCATGCCGCCCGGCCCTTCACAGCACAGCGGGAACGGCCACCCCGACAGCCGCCGGTTCCGGCAGGTCCTCGGCAGGTTCGCGACCGGCGTGGTGGCGATCACCGCCCTCGATCCGGCGGACGACCAGCCCTGCGGCCTGGCGGCCAACTCCTTCACCTCGGTCTCGCTCGACCCCCCGCTGGTGGCCTTCTGCGTCGCCCACACCAGCACGAGCTGGCCCCGGGTACGCGGCGCGAAGGTCGTCACCGTGAACGTGCTGGCCGAGCACCAGCAGCCGGTCTGCGCGCAGATGGCGGCCAAGGGCGGTGACAAGTTCGCCGGCCTGGCCTGGACCGGCTCCCCCGGCGGCAACCCGGTGCTCGAAGGCGCGCTGGCCTGGATCGACTGCGTGATCGAGGCCGAGCACCCAGCGGGCGACCACATGATCGTGGTGGCCCGGGTGCTGCAGCTCGACACGCACGCCGACGGCGGCCCGCTGGTCTTCTTCCAGGGCGGCTACGGAGGATTTGTTGAGCCTTCGTGAGGAGGCCCGCGCCTGGCTGGAGAAGAGCCTGTCCGGCGAGTTCGCGCACGTCCGCGGCCTCGGCGGCCCCGGCAGGGAGCACGAGGGGCACGAGCTGCGCCTGGCCTGGGAGCGCCGGCTCGGCGAGGCCGGCTGGACCTGCCTGAGCTGGCCCGAGCGGTACGGCGGCCGCGCCGCCTCCCTCGACGACCAGGTCGCCTTCTACGAGGAGTACGCCAGGGCCGACGCTCCTGCCCGGGTCGGCCTGATCGGTGAGGGGCTGATCGGCCCGACCATCCTGGAGTTCGGCACCGACGAGCAGAAGGACCGCTTCCTCCCGCCGATCCAGCGCGGCGAGGAGCTGTGGTGCCAGGGTTACTCCGAGCCCGAGGCCGGTTCCGATCTGGCGAACGTCCAGACCAGGGCGCGGCTCGAAGGAGACGAGTGGGTCGTCTCCGGGCAGAAGGTGTGGACATCGCTGGCCCACGTCGCCGACTGGTGCTTCGTCCTGTGCCGTACCGAGGAGGGCTCGCAGCGGCATCGCGGGCTGTCGTACCTGCTGGTGCCGATGGGACGGCCGGGCGTCAGCGTACGTCCGATCAGGCAGCTCACCGGCACCTCCGAGTTCAACGAGGTGTTCTTCGACGGCGCGCGCACGGCGGCGGGGAACGTGCTCGGGGCGCCGGGCGAGGGCTGGCGGGTGGCCATGGCCACGCTGGGCCACGAGCGCGGGGCGTCCACGCTGGGCCAGCAGATCGGGTTCCGGCGGGAGCTCGCCGAGGTGATCGCGACCGCCCGGCGGACGGGGGCGGCCGACGATCCGGTGCTGCGCGACCGGCTGGTCCGGTCGTGGCTGGAGCTGGAGATCATGCGGATGAACGCCCTGCGCATGCTGCGCCCGGACCCGGGCCCGGAGGTGTCGATCGCCAAGCTCTACTGGTCGGAGTGGCATCGCCGGCTGGGCGAGCTGGCGCAGGAGGTCCAGGGGAAGGCCGGGCTCGTGGCGCAGGACGGGCTGAACGACCTGCAACGCTTGTATTTGTTCAGCCGGGCGGACACGATCTATGCCGGGTCGAGTGAGATCCAGCGGAACATCATCGCCGAGCGCACTCTCGGACTCCCCCGCTGATTGGAGCACGGATGGCACCGCCCTATCCGAAGTCGCACGGCCTGCTCGACGGCAAGGTCACGCTGGTGACCGCCGCCGCGGGCGCGGGTATCGGCTACGCCACCGCCAGGCGCTGCGCCGAGGAGGGGGCGACGATCGTCATCTCCGACCGGCACGAGCGCCGCCTGTCCGCCGCCGCCGAGTCGCTGACCGAGCTGACCGGCGTCAAGCCGCTGGCGGTCCCGTGCGACGTGACGTCAGAGCCGCAGGTGCTGGCGCTGTTCGACGCGGTGGTGGAGGCGCACGGCCGGCTCGACGTGGTGATCAACAACGCCGGTCTCGGCGGTACGGCCCCGCTGGCCGAGATGACCGACGAGCAGTGGCACGCGGTCGTCGACGTCACCCTCAACGGCACCATGCGCTGCACCAGGGCGGCGGTCCGGCACATGATCGGCCAGGGCTCCGGCGTGATCGTGAACAACGCCTCGGTGGTCGGCTGGCGGGCGCAGCGCGGGCAGGCGCACTACGCGGCGGCCAAGGCCGGGGTGATGGCGCTGACGAGGTGCGTCGCGCTGGAGGTCGCCGAGCACGGCGTCCGGGTGAACGCGGTGGCGCCGTCACTGGCCGTGCACCCCTTCCTGGCGAAGGTGACGAGCGAGGAACTGCTGGCCGAGCTGGCCGCCAAGGAGGCGTTCGGGCGGTCGGCCGAGCCGTGGGAGGTGGCCAACGTGATCGTCTTCCTGGCCAGCGACTACTCCTCGTACATGACGGGCGAGACCGTCTCGGTCTCCTCGCAACATCCCTGAGCTGGCCCTGTCAGGGAGAATTCGGGGTAGGCGGCGGGGAGGCGGCGGACTACCGTCCGTGTCATGGGCACACGCTCCTCCTTCCTGCTCGACGTCCTGATCAGTGAGTTCGGCGAGTCGATCAAACGGGACCCGGCCGCCTTCCGGCGCAAGTTCCGCAAGATGGCGGCCTCCCCCTTCGCGTTCTACCGGGGCAGCGCCGGCCTGTTCTACGCCGACCTGACCGGCGACTTCGCCGACGGCTCCTACGTCGACGAGCCCACCGGCCGGGTCTGGATCCACGGCGACCTGCACGCCGAGAACTTCGGCACGTACATGAACGCCTCCGGGGTGCTGGTCTTCAACGTCAACGACTTCGACGAGGCCTACGTCGGCCCCTACGTCTGGGACCTCAAGCGCTTCGCCGCCAGTGTGGCGCTGATCGGCTACGCCAAGGCGCTGTCGGACGACACGATCAGCACGCTGGTGGGCGAGTTCGGGCGGGCGTACCTGACCGAGCTGCACGGCATCGCGACCGGCGGCGACGACGCCATCGGCTCGCTCACCCTGGAGACCACCGGCGGCGTGCTGCACCGGGTGCTCCAGACGGCGCGGCTCAGCACGCGGGTGGCGATGCTGGACGTCGAGACCGTGATCAACGACTACGACCGGCGCTTCGCCCTCATGGACGGCCGGGAGCCGGTCGACGCCGCGACCCGGGAGCAGGTGCTGGCGGCGTTCGAGGGCTACCTGGCGACGCTGCCGACGCCGTCCAACCCGGTCGAGCACGTCGTCAAGGACGTGGCGCTGCGCAAGGGCGTCGGGATCGGGTCGGCGGGGCTGCCGTCGTACAACCTGCTGCTGGAGGGGCGTTCGCAGGCGCTGGAGAACGACGTCATCCTCTACATGAAGCAGGCCCAGGCGCCGGCCGTGGCCCGGTACGTCGACAACGAGAAGGCGGCCTCCTACTTCCTGCACCAGGGCCACCGCACGGCGGAGTCGCAGCGGGCGTTGCAGGCCTACGCCGACCCGTGGCTCGGGTACGCCTCGCTCGGCGGGGTGGGCCAGCTCGTGGCCGAGGTGTCGCCGTACTCGGCCGACCTCGACTGGGACGACGTCAACGAGCCGGACGAGCTGCGTTCCATCATGCGCGACCTGGGACGGGCGGTGGCCCGCATGCACTCGGTGGCCGACGACGAGTCCAGCCACGACCTGGTGGACTTCTCGACGGAGGAGGCGATCGTCAGGGTCATCGATGGCGATCAATCCGGATTCATCGGCATGTTGGTGGATTTCGCCCACCGTTATGGGGCACAGGCTCGGGAAGACCATCAACGGTTCGTCGACCTGTTCAGGAACGGTCGCCTGCCCGGCGTGTGAGCCCTCGCGGCGACCGCGGAGGAGCATCGTGCGTCATCTCATTGGGCTGCTGCTGGGGACCGAGGAGGACTGGCCGGCGGCGTTCGAGACCGTGTTACGCCGGCTGGGGCCGATCAAGGGGGTGGGCGAGTTCGACGTCGAGCGCATCACGATCGAGCCGTTCGACCTGCGCGCCAAGCCACGCCACGAGCTGGTGATCGACCGCCTGGCGTACTGGTACTACCACCCGCGCGAGTGGCTGAAGAAGATCGCCATGATGGACGACGTCTATCTGCTGAACAGCCCGTTCACGTTCCAGTCGATGGAGAAGCACGCGGCCTACTGCGCGATGATGCGGCTGGGCCTCAAGGTGCCGGAGACGGTGCTGGTGCCGTACAAGAACCCGCTGGACAACGCCCGTTACGCCTACACCGCCGAGCGCTACAACCGGTCCTTCGACCTCGACGCGGTCGCCGAGCGCATCGGCTACCCGCTGTTCATGAAGCCGTACGACGGCGGGGCCTGGCGGGGCGTCTCCCGCGTGCGCGACCGCGACGAGCTGCACCGCGCCTACGACCAGAGCGGCGAGATGCTCATGCACCTCCAGCAGTCCGTCGAGGGGTACGACGCCTTCGCCAGGTCGCTGTCGATCGGCGCGGAGACCATGGTCATGCGTTTCCGCCCGGACGAGCCGATGCACGACCGCTACGCCGTGGACCACGAGTTCCTCTCGCCGTCGGTGGGCGAGGAGGTCGTCACCGTCGGGCGGCTGGTGAACGCGTTCTTCCGCTGGGAGTTCAACTCCTGCGAGACCCTGGTCAAGGGCACGGACGTGCACCCGATCGACTACGCCAACGCCTGCCCCGACGTGGCCCTGACCAGCCTCCACTACTACTTCCCCTGGGCGATCAAGGCGCTGGTGAAGTGGAGCGTGTTCTGCGTGGCCACCCGCCGCCGCCCACGCATCGACCTGGAGACGCACGACTACTTCGAGGTCACCGGCGACTACGGGGAACGGCTGGCCCAGTACCGGAAGCTGGCCGACCGCTACTTCGAGGTGGACCGGTACGAAGAGTTCTGCCGTACCCATCTGGGGCACCTCGATGAGGTCGTACTGGACTGGGTGGCCGGGCCGGAGTTCGACCGGTTGCTGGTGGACACGGTCGCGGCCACGTACCCGGCGGGCGAGCGTGAGCGGTTCACCGAGCACTTCCGCGGGCTGCTGCGACTCTGGGTGAAGGACGCGGGCAGCTAGTAACCGACCGGTCGGTATGGCATGCTTCCGGAACATGACTCTGTTCTCGGTGGAAGGCAAGACGGTCGTCGTCACCGGTGGTTCGCGCGGCATCGGCCGCATGATCGCCGCCGGGTTCGTGGAGGCGGGCGCGACCGTCGTCATATCGGCGCGCAAGTCGGCGGAGGTCGAGAAGACGGCCACAGAGCTGGGGTGCACGGCCGTCCAGGCCGACCTGTCCACGCCCGAAGGGGTGGACACGCTGGTCACGGCGGTGGGCGGCCCGCTGCACGTGCTGGTCAACAACGCCGGCGCGACCTGGGGCGCACCTCTGGAGGAGTATCCGGAGCACGCCTTCGACAAGCTCTGGGACATCAACGTCAAGGGCGTGTTCTACCTGACCCAGAAGTTCCTGCCGCACCTGCGGGAGGCGGCCGGCGCGGACGACCCGGCCCGGGTGATCAACGTGGGCTCGATCGACGGCATCCGGGTGCCCGCCCTGGAGAGCTACGCCTACTCCTCCACCAAGGCGGCCGTGCACATGCTGACCCGCCACCTGGCCAGGCAGCTGGCCAAGGACCACATCACGGTCAACGCCATCGCCCCTGGGCCGTTCGACTCCAAGATGATGGCCTTCGCCCTGGACGATCCCGCCACCCGCGCCGCCATCGCCTCGAACATCCCCCTGGGACGGATCGGCCGGCCCGACGACATGGCGGGCGCGGCCATCTTCCTGTCCTCGCGGGCGGGGGCGTACCTGACGGGCACGGTCATCCCGGTGGACGGCGGGATCTCCTGCTGATCAGACCAGCTCGACCAGGGCCCGGGCGAGGTTCGCCGCGGCGTCCGGCGCGTAACGCAGGAACAGGTACGGCTCGGTCAGCTCCAGCTCGATGACCACCGGCGTGCCGTCGGACAGCCGGACCAGGTCGATCCTGGCGTAGAGAAGGGCGTGGGGAATGGCTGCGAGCACCTTCTCGGCCAGGTCGACCTGGTCCGGGGCCGGGGTGCGGAGCTCGGCCCGCGCGTTGTGGTCGAAGGTCGCGCCCGCCGCCAGCATCGGATGGCGCCGGACGGCGTGGCTGAGGCGGCCGTTGAAGTACAGCAGGGAGGTCTCGCCCTCCGACTCCACCATGTCGAGGTAGGGCTGGACCATCGGCTGCCGCCCCGCGGCCTGGAGGGCGGTGGCCAGCTCCGCGGCCTTGCCCCGGTCGGTGGTCCTGGTCGTGTCGCGGGCCCCGGCGGAGATCGCCGGCTTGACGACGTACTCCGGCCAGTCGGGCAGGTCGTCGGCGGACCAGTGGGTGGGCACGGTCGGCACGCCCAGGTCTCTCAGATAGGTCTTGTCGGTGTTGCTCTCCAGGACGGCGGCCGGGTTGAGCAGCCGGGTGACGGACTCCACCCTGCGGGCCCAGGCCAGGAACTCCTCGCGCCGGTCGATGTAGTCCCAGACCGATCGCACGACGACGGCGTCGTAGGCGCTCCAGTCGGCTTCGGGGTCGTCCCAGCGTTCGGCGCGGGCCTCGATGCCGTGGGCCTGCCAGTGGGAGAGCGCGAGGTCACGCTCGTCGTCCTGGCCGGTTCGGTCGTCAAAGGTGACATATGCGCATTTCGTCATCCACGGATGGTAGTGGGGGCGGGCCGGGTCATCTCGACCCGGCCCGTACGGGAGCGCCCTCTCCGCGCCGGAGGACGCCCCCGGGTCCGGTTAGGAGTCGACGCTGGAGCCGGCGTGGCTGGCGTCGGTGGCGGTCGTGGCGTTGCCGTTGACGTTGTTGACACTCGTGGCGTCGGTGCCGCTCACGTTGACGTTCACGACGTTGCCGAAGTTGTTGCCCGACTGCGAGGTGTCGTGGTTGGAGCTGGAGTTGCCCGAGGTGATGTCGGCGTAGGCCGGGGAGGACAGGAGCGTCAGGGCGGCGGCCGCGGCGACGGCGCCGGTGGTCACGCAGAGCTTCTTCATCATGTCGATGTCCCTTCCTTCAGAGCTGTACGGACGTCAGTGGAAGATGTAGGTCACCGCGACGCCGCCGTCGGTGGCGGTGGACGCGATGCCGTTGATGTTGTTGACGTTGGTCGAGTCCCAGCCACCGTGGTTGGCCGCGGAGACGTCGCCGAAGTTGTTGCCGGCCTGCGACGAGTCGCTGTTGCTGCTCCAGTTGTCGGACCAGGTGTCAGCGTGGGCGGGAACGGCCGCCATGGCGACGCCGGCGGCCGCGGCCAGGACGGCACCCGCGGCGCTCAGCCTTTTGATCACTTCTGCTCCTTACCGGTGAGGACCCCTTGGGAAGCGGCGGGGCACCAGGGCCCTGGGCAGCCACCGCCCCCTTTTTGACCTTCTGTGACCCATTCGGATCAAGGTCAATGCGACTATATAACTCTGCGTTGCCATATGGTAGCCGAGAGTGATCAGAACATTGTTCGTGGCCCACCCTGACATGAGATGGCAGTGACCCGGCCCTACGGTCCGGCCATGATCTACGAACTGCGGCGCTACACCCTGCACCCCGGGCGGCGCGACACGCTGGTCACGCTGTTCGAGCGCGAGTTCGTCGAGCCGCAGGAGGCGCTCGGCATGCGCGTCGCCGGCACCTTCCGCGACCTCGACGCCCCCGACACCTTCACCTGGCTGCGCGCCTTCCCCGACATGAAGGCCCGCCGGGCGGCGCTGGAGGGCTTCTACGGCGGCCCGGTCTGGGCGGCCCACCGCGACGCCGCCAACGCCACGATGATCGACTCGGACGACGTGCTCCTGCTCCACCCGTCCGGGCCGCCGCTTCCGTCCTGGGACCGGCCGGCCTCGGTCGCGGCCGAACCGCCCGCCGCGCTCTACGTCGCGACGATCTGCCACGTCGAGGAGGGCTTCGCCGACTTCTTCGCCCGGCAGGTCGCGCCCGCGCTGGCCGAGGCCGGGACGCCGCCGGTCGGCTGCCTGGAGAGCGAGCACGCCGAGAACACCTTTCCCCGCCTGCCCGTCCGGACCGGGGAGAACGTGTTCGTGTGGTTCACCCGCTTCGCCCGGCCCGAGGACGAGCGCGAGGCGGACCTCTCCCTGCTCGACGGCCGCCTGACCGCCTCGCCGGTGCGCTTCCGCCTGCGTCCCACCGCCCGGTCGTCGATGCGCTGACGCCCTTTCCGGCGGGAGGACGTCAGGGGGCGGCTCCGTAGACGGGTTCGGGTTCGGGGGCGGCCTCCAGGAGCGTGGCGACGGCCTCGCCGACCTCCTGCGGCGACCAGCGGGCGCCCCGGTCCGCGGCGGGGCCGTGGCGCCAGCCGGTGGCCAGGGAGATCGTGCCGCCCTCGACCTCGAACACCCGGCCCGTCACGTGCGCGGAGGCCGCCGAGCCGAGCCAGACCACGAGGGGGGCGACGTTGGCCGGGTCCATGGGGTCGAAGCCGGACGGCGGCCTGGCCATGGTGGCCGCGAACACCTCCTCGGTCATCCGGGTACGGGCGGCGGGCGCGATGGCGTTGACCGTGACGCCGTAGCGGGCCAGTTCGGCGGCGGCGACCTGGGTGAGGGCGGCGATCCCGGCCTTGGCCGCCGAGTAGCCGCCCTGGCCGACGCTGCCGAGCAGGCCCGCGCCCGACGAGGTGTTGACCACCCTGCCGGACACCTCCTCCCCCGCTTTCGACCGCTCCCGCCAGTACGCGGCCGCGTGCCGCAGCGGCAGGAAGTGGCCCTTGAGGTGCACGCGGACGACGTCGTCCCATTCCTGCTCGGTCATCGAGACCAGCATCCGGTCGCGCAGGAAGCCGGCGTTGTTCACCAGCACGTCCAGCCGGCCGTACGCGCTGACGGCGGTCTTGACCAGGCGGGCGGCGCCGGCCCAGTCGGACACGTCGTCGCAGTTGGCCACCGCCCGGCCGCCGAGGGCCTCGATCTCGGCGACGACCTCGTGCGCCGGGCCGGCGGACGCGCCGCCGCCGTCGCGGGCGGTGCCGAGGTCGTTCACCACGACGCGGGCGCCCTGGCGGGCGAACTCCAGGGCGTGCTGCCTGCCGATGCCGCGTCCGGCGCCTGTCACGATCACCACACGGCCAGCGCAAATGCCCACAAGACCTCCCAAGGGGATCATGAACAGATATCAGGAAATATCGCCGGAAGCCAGGTATTGCCAGGCGGGGATCTCGCCGCCGCCGTCCACCCGCACCTCGGCGCCGGTCACGTAGCCGGGGGCGGCCAGCCACAGGCACGCCCCGGCCACGTCGGCGGGCGTGGCCGGGCGGCCCGCGGGGATGGTCGCGTCCGCCCGCCCGTGGCCGGTGTACCGCTCGGCCGCCGTGGTGCCGGCCAGGCCGACGACGACCGAGTTGACCCTGACCTCGGGGGCCCACTCGGCGGCCAGGCAGCGGGCCAGGTGGTGCAGGCCCGCCTTGGCGGCGCCGTACGCGGCGGTGCCCGGCGAGGGACGGGCGCCGCTGACGCTGCCGATCATCACGATCGCCCCGCGGACGGCGGCCAGCAGCGGGTGGGCCCGCTGGGACACCAGCAGGGGCGCGGTCAGGTTGAGCTCGATGACGCGGGCGTGCAGGCGTGGCGAGGTGCCCGACACGGGGGCGGGCGGCGAGCCGCCGGCGTTGTTGACCACCACGTCGAGCCGGTCGAACCCGGCGACCAGGCGCTCGACGTCCTCCGGCACGCGCACGTCGGCCTGGACGAAGCGCAGACCGTCCAAGGGGCCCGGGTCCCTTCTGGCGCAGACCGTCACGTCGGCGCCGGCCGCGCGGAAGGCCCTGGCGATGCCCGCGCCGATGCCCTGGGTGCCGCCCGTCACCAGCACGGACCTGCCCGTGTAGTCGTAAGTGACCGTCACGGGTGCTACCGTACCAAGCAAGCGTTAGGTGCGACCAGGGAGCGCGATGGGGATCACACTGCGGGACGGGCCGGTCGCCGAGGTCGTGGTGGACGTGCCGCCGGTGAACGCGTTGACCGTGCGGGGCTGGGCCGAGCTGGCGGCGGCCGTGCGCGCGGCCGGGCGCGACCCGGCGACCAGGGTGGTGGTGCTGCGGGCCGAGGGACGCGGGTTCAACGCCGGCGTGGACATCAAGGAGATGCAGGCCGATCCCGGGCACACAGCGCTGGTCGGGGCGAACCGGCAGTGTTTCGAGGCGTTCGCGGCCGTCTACGAGTGCGAGGTGCCGGTGATCGCCGCCGTGCACGGCCACTGCCTGGGCGGCGGGGTCGGCCTGGCGGGCAACGCGGACGTGGTGGTGGCCAGCGAGGACGCCTACTTCGGGCTGCCCGAGGTGGACCGCGGGGCGCTCGGCGCCGCCACGCACCTGGCCCGGCTGGTGCCCCAGCACCTCATGCGGGCCATGGTCTACACGTGCAGGAACGTCACGGCGGCCGAACTGCACGCGTTCGGGTCGGTCCTGGAGGTGGTGCCGCGCGACAAGCTGCGGGAGGCGGCCATGGAGGTGGCCGGGCTGATCGCGGACAAGGACCCGTACGTGATCCGCCGCGCCAAGGAGTCGCTGAACGGCATCGACCCCGTGGACGTCCGGCGCAGCTACCGCTTCGAGCAGGGCTTCACCTTCGAGCTGAACCTCATGGGCATGGGCGACGAGCACAGGGAGCGGTTCCGATGAGCAAGGTGATGTCCGTCGAGGAGGTCGCGGCCTCGGTGGAGAGCGGGATGACGGTCGGCATCGGCGGCTGGGGCTCGCGGCGCAAGCCCATGGCCCTGGTGGGCGGCCTGCTGCGGGCGCCCGTCCGGGACCTGACGATCGTCTCCTACGGCGGCCCGGACGTCGGCATGTTGTGCGCGGCGGGCAAGGTGCGCAAGGTGGTGGCGCCGTTCGTCACGCTCGACTCGATCCCCCTCGAACCGCACTTCCGGGCCGCCCGGCAGGCGGGCGCGGTCGAGTTCGCCGAGTACGACGAGGGCATGTTCATGTTCGGCCTGCTGGCGGCGGCGCACCGGCTGCCGTTCCTGCCGACGCGGGCCGGGCTGGGGTCCGGCGTGATGCGGGTCAACCCGGACCTGCGGACGGTGCGCTCGCCGTACGGGGACGGGGAGGAGCTGGTCGCGGTGCCCGCCCTGACCATGGACGTGGCCCTGGTGCACCTCAACCGGGCCGACGCCCGCGGCAACGCCCAGTACCTGGGCCCCGACCCGTACTTCGACGACCTGTACGCCAAGGCGGCCGGGCGCTGCTACGTGTCGTGCGAGCGCTTGGTGGACACCGCCGACCTGCTGAAGGAGGGGCCGGTGCAGTCGCTGCTGATCAGCCGGTCGATGGTGACCGGCGTGGTCGAGGCGCCCGGCGGGGCGGGGTTCACCTCGTGCGAGCCGGACTACGGGCGCGACGAGGAACGGCAGCGGCGGTACGTGGAGGGCGGCGTCGATGAGGGGAACTGAGGTGAGCAGGGCCGACGTGTGCGTGCTGGCCTGCGCGGAGGCGTTCAGGGGCGACGGGGAGATCCTGGCGGCCGGGATCGGCGGCGCGGTCACGGTGCTGGCCGCGCGGCTGGCCCGGCTGACGTTCGAGCCCGACCTGCTCACCCACGACGGCGTCTGCCTGCTCACCGGCGACGTGCCCGCGCTGGGGGCGGCGCCCGGGGTGGTGGAGGGCTGGCTGCCGTTCCGGGAGCACCTGTGGCTGGTGCTGAACGGCCGGCGGCACGTGATGCTCGGCGCGAGCCAGATCGACCGGCACGGGAACAGCAACATCTCCTGCATCGGCGACTGGGCGCGGCCCAAGGCCCAGCTCCTGGGGGTGCGCGGGGCGCCGGGGAACACGCGGTGCGACCCGACGAGCTACTGGATCCCGCGGCACTCCCGCCGGGTGTTCGTGCCCGAGGTGGACATGGTGAGCGGGCTCGGGACCGACCGGGGGGCGTACGAGCTGCGGCGGGTGGTGACGGACCTGGCGGTGCTCGACTTCGCCACCGCCGACGGCTCGATGCGCCTGGTGTCCACCCATCCGGGCGTGAGCGTGGCCGACGTGGTGGCCGCCACGGGCTTCGAGCTGGTCGTCCCGCCGGACGTGCCCACGACGCGGGAGCCGGACGCCGGGGAGCTGGCCGTCCTGGACCGGCTGGACCCCGGACGGGCGCGCGACCGCGAGGTGGCGGCGTGAGGACCGCCCTGACCGAGCTCACCGGCTGCCGCCATCCCGTCGTCCAGACCGGCATGGGGTACGTCGCGGGCGCCCGGCTGGCCGCGGCCGTCTCGGCGGCGGGCGGGCTGGGCGTGATCGGCGCCGCGACCATGTCGGTGCCCGAGATGACGGCGGCGGTCAGGCGGGTGAAGGAGCGCACGGACGCCCCCTTCGGGGTGAACCTCCGCTCCGACGCCGACGACGCGGCCGAGCGGGTGGAGGTGCTGATCAAGGAGGGGGTGCGGGTGGCGTCGTTCGCCCAGGCGCCCCGGCGGGAGCTGGTCGCCCGGCTCAAGGACGCGGGGGTCGTCACCATCCCGTCGGTGGGGGCGCGCCGGCACGCCGAGAAGGTGGCCGCGTGGGGCGTGGACGCGGTGATCGTGCAGGGCGGCGAGGGCGGCGGGCACACCGGCCCGCTGGCCACCACGCTGCTGCTGCCGCAGGTCGTGGACGCGGTGGACATCCCGGTGATCGCGGCGGGCGGGTTCTTCGACGGCCGGGGCCTGGTCGCCGCGCTGGCCTACGGCGCGTGCGGGATCGCCATGGGCACCCGCTTCCTGCTGACCCGCGAGTCCCCGGTGCCCGGCGGGGTCAAGGACGTCTACCTCGCCGCCCGCGAGACCGTCGTGACGACCAGTGTGGACGGCGTGCCGCACCGCGTGCTCAGCACGCCGTTCGTGGCCTCGCTGGAACGGTCGCGGCTGCTGCGCGCGGTGCTGAACGGCGCCCGGTTCAGGCGGCTGTCCGGCCTGTCGTGGGCCGCGCTGGTCCGCGAGGGACGGCGGATGCGGCGCGGCCGGGAGCTGACCTGGGCGCAGGTGCTCCAGGCGGCCAACACGCCGGTGCTGCTGCGGGCGGCGATGGTGGACGGACGGGCCGACCTCGGGGTGATGGCCTCCGGTCAGGTGGTGGGCGTGATCGAGGACCTGCCGTCGTGCGCCGAGCTGATCGAGCGGGTGATGGCCGAGGCCGAGGACGTGCGCGGGAGCCTGGCCCGGCTCACAGGACGGTGATGCCCCGGGCGGCGAGGATGGCGTTGGCCTGGGCCTGGTTGATGATCGCGCCGGTGAAGGCGCGCAGCTTGGCGTCGTCGGGCTGACCGAGGTCGGCGCCGCGCAGGTCGGCCTTGGCGAACGTGGTGTTGAGCAGCCGCGTGCCGATGAACCGGCAGTCGCTGAAGGTGGCCTCGGTGAAGTCGCAGCCCGACAGGTCGGCGTCGTCGAAGCGCACCCCCTCGACGAACTCGCCGCGCAGCGAGCAGCCGCCGAGGTTGGCCAGCGTCAGGTTGCAGCGGGCGACCTTGAAACCGGTGCCGCGCGAGGCCGTGAGCGCGGCGCCGATCATGCGGCAGCCCGTGAAGGAGGCGTCGGTCAGCAGCGCGCCGCCGAACTGGGCCGAGGACAGGTCGACGTCGGTGAACGTCGCGTCGATCAGGTCGGCGTCGTTGAACCTCGGGCGCATGCCGCCGCCGCCCTTGAAGACCGCGCCGTCGAGGTCGGCCTTGCGCAGGTCGGCGCCGTCGAGCACGCAGGACTCGAACAGGGCGCCGGCCAGCGCGGCTCCGGACAGGTCGGCCTCGGTCAGGTCGCAGCCGCGGAAGATGTGCGGCCCGTCGCCGTGGAGGGCCGGGCGGCTGTGGGAGAGGTCTTCGCCGTCGAGGTTCACGGTGTCACAGCGTACCGGTGAGCACCTCCGCCGCCGCCTGGCCGCAGACCCGGGCCGACCCGTACGTGGCGATGTGCACGGCGCCGAGGTCGGAGCGGGCGGGCAGGCCCATCTCCACGACGACGGCGTCCGGGCGGGCGCTGAGCAGGTGCCGTAGCGCCTCGCCCTGCCAGGCGTAGCGGTGGGCGTCGCGGACCACGATCACCAGCGGACGCTGTCCCACCTCGCCGATCAGCCGCTCCAGCCGGGCCCCGGTCGTGTCCGCGGCCGCGAGCCGGGTGACGGCGGTGCCGGGCAGCAGCCGGCCGAGCGGCTCGCCGACGCCCCACGGGGTGCCCTTGTCGATGGCCAGGTTCATCTCGGGCGTCAGCTCGACCACGTGCGCCGCCCCGGTGAGCGGCAGCACGGGCGCGGTGGACCTGCGGGTGACGCGTACGGCCCGCCGGGCCGCGGAGAGCCCGAGGTAGCCGTCCTCCGGTACGGGGCTGCCCGAGGAGGTGGTCCAGGCGGCCAGCTCGCGGACCCTGCGGGCGGCGTCGGCCAGTCGCTCCTCGGGCAGCAGTCCATCGGTCACGGCGGCGGCGATGGCGTCGCGGACCTCGATGGCGGTGGCCTCGTCGGCCCGCTCGCCGCCCACGCAGATCGCGTCGGCTCCCGCGGCTATGGCGCGGGCGGAGGCGCCCCCGATCCCGTACGCCCCCGACACCGCGGCCATTTCTATGCCGTCCGTGATGATCATTCCTTGGAAGCCCAGCTCCTCGCGCAGCAGGCCCGTGAGGACCTTCGGGCTGAGCGTGGCGGGCAGTTCGGCGTCGTAGGAGGGCACGAGCAGGTGGCCGGTCATGATCGACTTGACCCCCTCCTTGATCGCTTCCCGGAACGGGAAGAGCGCCTCCTCGATGCCCGCGTCGGCCACCACGGGCACGCCGTGGTGGGAGTCGACGGTGGTGTCCCCGTGGCCGGGGAAGTGCTTGGCGCAGGCGGCCACCCCGGCCGACTGCAGGCCGCGGACGAACGCCCTGGTGTGCCTGGCCACCAGCGCGGGGTCGGAGCCGAAGGCGCGCAGGCCGATGACCGGGTTGTCGGGGTTGGAGTTCACGTCGGCGGAGGGGGCGAAGTCGATCGTGATGCCCGCTGCCGCCAGGTCGCCGCCCAGGTCCCTGGCCAGCGCCTCGGTGAGGCCGACGTCGTCCACGACGCCCAGGGCGTACCCGCCGGGACGACTGCTGCCGGTGCTCACCTCCAGCCGGGTGACCTCGCCGGACTCCTCGTCGGTGCCGACGAGCACCGCGGGGTTCTCCGCACGCAGCGCGGCGGTGAGCCGGGCCACTTGGGCGGGGTCGGCGATGTTGCGGGAGAACAACACCACACCGGCCAGTCCCTCGCCGAGTCGGCGGAGGATCCAGTCCGGAGGCGTCCTTCCCGCGAAACCAGGGAGGAGGACGGCGTCGGCGAGGCGAAGAAGGTCACCGCTGAGGGGCATGACCCGAAATCTAATAGGAAAGTTTCCTATTTGCTAGAGGCATTTTCTGATGTCAGCCACGTTCCTTCCGTGTCGAATTCAACCAATGCCGGAAATGGCCACTCCAGTCGCCGCGGCCCGGCTCTCAGGCGAGGCGCTCTATGACGGTGACATTCGCCTGTCCGCCGCCCTCGCACATGGCCTGCAGGCCGTACCGGCCGCCGGTGCGCTCCAGCTCGTGCAGCAGCTTCACGGTCAGGACCGCCCCGGTCGCGCCGAGCGGATGGCCGAGCGCGATGGCGCCGCCGTTGGGGTTCACCCGGGCCGGGTCGGCGCCGGTCTCCTTGATCCAGGCCAGAACGACGGAGGCGAACGCCTCGTTGACCTCGATCGCGTCGAAGTCGTCGATGGCCATGCCCGTCCTGCCCAGGGCATGGGCGGTGGCCGGGATGGGCGCGGAGAGCATCATGACCGGGTCCGCGCCACGCGCCGACAGGTGGTGCACGCGGGCACGCGGGGTCAGCCCGTGGTCGCGTACGGCCCGGGGCGAGGCGACCAGCAGCGCCGCCGCGCCGTCGGAGATCTGGGACGCCAGCGCCGCCGTGAGCCGTCCCCCTTCGGTCAGCGGCCTGAGCGCGGCCATCTTCTCCGGCGTGGTGTCCCTGCGCGGGGCCTCGTCGTCGGCGACGCCCTCGTAGGGGACGATCTCGCGCCGGAACCGCCCCTCGTCCACGGCCCGCAGCGCGCGGCGGTGCGACTCGTAGGCGTAGCGTTCCATGTCCTCGCGCGACAGGTCCCAGGCCACCGCCATCTGCTCGGCTCCGGCGAACTGGGAGACCTCCGCCGTGCCGTACCGCGCGGCCCAGCCCTTGGACCCGGCGAGCGGGGTCTCGTGCCCGAGCGGCCGGCCCGCCAGCATGGCCGAGGAGATCGGGATCATGCTCATGTTCTGCACGCCGCCCGCGACCACCAGGTCGTTCGTGCCCGACAGCACGGCCTGGGCGGCGAAGTGCAGGGCCTGCTGCGAGGAGCCGCACTGGCGGTCGACGGTGACGCCCGGCACCTCCTCCGGCAGCCCGGCGGCCAGCCAGCAGGTGCGCGCGACGTCGCCGGCCTGCGGCCCGATCGTGTCCACGCAGCCGAAGATGACGTCCTCCACGGCGGAGGGGTCGGCGTCCGCGCGGTCCATCAGCTCGCGGAGCACGTGCGCGCCGAGGTCGGCCGGGTGGGCCGCGGCCAGCCCGCCGTTCCTGCGCCCGACCGGGGTGCGGACGGCGGCGACGATGTAAGCCTCACTCATCTCAGCATCCTAACAAGCGCTTGGTAAGCAAGGTAAGGCCGTACGAGCTGGGCCTGTTGCGTGAACAAGCGATTGTCTGAGGGCTCATAATGGAAACGTGACCACGCGAAAGAACTCCGGCACCACCACGTCACCGGCGAAGCGCCAGCGCGCCACCTCGGGGGCGGCCTCCGAGCGGCGCGACCATCTCGTCAAACTCGCCGCGGAGCTCTTCGCGCGCAAGGGCTTCCAGGCCACGACCGTACGCGAGATCGCCGACGAGGCGGGCATCCTGTCCGGGAGCCTCTACCACCACTTCGACTCCAAGGAGACGATCGTCGACGAGGTGCTGTCCACCTTCCTCGACGACCTCATCGCCCGCTACCGCGCCGCCGTCGACAACAACGCCGACGCCCGCACGGTCCTGTCGGAGATGGTCCGCATCGGCTTCGGCACGCTGGAGCCCCACCGCGCCGCGATCACCGTCATGCAGAACGACTGGAACTACCTGCGCCAGTTCGAGCGCTTCAACTACCTGGTCAAGGCCGAGGACGAGGTCGAGCAGATCTGGGTGGCCCAGATCAAGGCCGGTCAGGCGGCCGGGCTGTTCAGGGCCGACGTCGACCCCAAGCTGACCTACCGGATGATCCGCGACACCATCTGGGTGGCCGTGCGCTGGTTCCGTCCCGGCGGCAGGCTCAACACCACCGCCCTGGCCGAGCACTACATCACCGTGCTGTTCGACGGCCTCGCCACCGGCGAGCGCACGACCCAGCGCCAGGGATGAGCCTCGGCAAGGCGGTGCGGCTGGCACTGCAGGAGATCGCCGAGCCGCACAAGGCCGAGCCGATGCGCGCGTACATGAAGTCGGAGATGCCCTTCCTCGGCGTGCAGGCGACGCCGAGGCGGGCGGCGCTCAGGCGGGTGTTCGCCGACCACCGCATCGACTCCGCGCCCGAGTGGCGGCGCGCGGTGCTCTCGCTGTGGCGGGAGGCCGAGTTCCGCGAGGAGCGCTACGCCGCCGTCGAGCTGACCGGCTACCACTACTACCGCGACTTCCAGACCCTCTACACCGTGCCGATGTACGAGGAGATGATCGTCACCGGTGCCTGGTGGGACCTGGTCGACGAGTTGGCCACCCACCGCGTCGGCGGCCTGCTGACCGCCTTCCCCGACACCATGCGCCCGCTCGTGCTCGACTGGGCCGCCGGCGACGACCTGTGGAAGCGCCGCACGGCGATCCTGTGCCAGAACCGCTTCAAGTCCCGCACCGACACCGCCCTGCTGTACGCCTGCATCGAACCCAGCCTGTCCGACACCGACTTCTTCGCCCGCAAGGCCATCGGCTGGGCCTTACGGGAGTACGCCAAGACCAATCCCGACGAGGTCGTGCGTTACGTACGCGCCAAGGGCATCTCGGGCCTGAGCCGCCGGGAGGCGCTGAAGAACCTGGCCGTCGACTAGACCCGCTCATCTGGTCCACAGCGCGTCCTGCACCGCCTGCACCAGCGCCATCAGCTCCGGCGTCACCCGCTCCCGCGCCCAGGCCAGCGCGTAGGTGATGCGCAGCTCCCCCGCCTCCAGCGGCACGAACCGCACGTCCTCCCGCCTGACGGCCCTGACCAGGAGCTGCGGGATCGGCAGCAGCCCCGCCCCGGCGGCCACCAGGTCGAGCGCGGCGGCGAAGTCGTCGTCGGCCACCATCCGCGAGCGCCCCGGCAGCCCCGGCCACGGCCGGCTCCCCGGCGTCAGCAGCACCTGCCCGCCCAGATCGCCCGGCGTGACCCTGCCATGCCCGGCCAGCCGGTGCCCCAGCGGGACGGCCAGATGGTCCACGGTGACGTGGAAGCGGGCCGCCGTGACGAACTGCGCGGGCGCCGGCGTGGCCAGGATCGCGGCCGAGACCTCCCCGCTCCCCAGCGCCTGAGCGGCCGCGCCCCGGCCGGCCACGACGAGCTCCACGCCGATCGCCGGAACGCGCCCGGCCAGCCGTCTGGCGATGCGCGCGGCCAGTGTCCCCACCAACGGTGGATAAGCCAGGTGAATGGTCGGGCGGGCCAGTCTGGCGGCCTCGGCGGTGAACGCCTGGGCCGATTCGAGCACCTGCCGGGCGTACGGCAGCAGGCCCTTCCCCTCGGCCGTGAGCCGCACCTCGCGGGCATTGCGCTCGAAAAGCCTCACCCCGGCGGCACGTTCGAGCCGGGTGATGGCCTGGCTGACGGCGGGCTGCGACATGCCGAGGTCAGCGGCGGCGGCCGAGAAGCCGAGTCGCTCGGCGACCAGGAGGAAGCAGTGGATCTCCTTGAGCATAAGCAGCACTTATCAATGATGCACGACCTCGGCGGTGCCCGACACGATTCCGCCATCTGACCGACGTGATCGAGGAGCTGAGATGTCGCCATTCCCCACGTCCACGGTGCTCGGATATCCGAGGATCGGGCCGCGACGGGAGCTGAAGCGGGCGCTGGAGTCGTACTGGGACGGGCGGTCCGGCCGGGCGGAGCTGGAACGGACGGGCGCCGAGATCAGGGAGCGGACCTGGCGCCGGCTGGCCGAGCTGGGCCTGGAGGGGCTGCCGTCCAACACCTTCTCCCTGTACGACCACGTGCTGGACACCGCGGTGCTGCTGAGCGCGGTGCCCGAGCGCTACCGCGCGGCCGAGGACCCCTACTTCGCGATGGCCAGGGGCACCGAGGGCCTGGCGCCGCTGCGGATGACGAAGTGGTTCGACACCAACTACCACTACATCGTGCCGGAGATCGGCCCGGAGACCGTCTTCAAGCTGGACGCCTCCAAGCCGCTCGCCGAGGTGCGCGAGGCCCGCGCGCTGGGCTACGAGACCCGGCCCGTCGTGGTCGGGCCGGTGACGTTCCTGCTGCTGGCCGGGGCGCCCGAGCGGCTGGAGGAGGTGCTCGGCTGCTACGAGGAGCTGCTCGCGGCGCTGGCCGCCGAGGGCGTCGCCTGGGTGCAGCTCGACGAGCCGGCGCTGGTCGGCGACCGGACTCCCGAGGAGCTGGAGGCCGTCCGCGACGCCTACGACCGGCTGGGGTCGGCGACCGCCCGCCCTGGACTGTTCGTGGCCTCCTACTTCGGCGACCTCGGCCCCGCGCTGCCGGTGCTGGCCGGCACGCCCGTGGAGGCGATCGGCATTGACCTGGTGCGCGGCGGCGCCGTGCCCGACCTGCCGGGCAAGACCGTGGTCGCCGGCGTGGTGTCGGGCCGGGACGTGTGGCGCACCTCGCCGGAGCGCGCGCTGGCCGCCCTGGGCGGCGTGCGGGCGGACCGGGTGACGGTGAGCACGTCGTGCTCGCTGCTGCACGTGCCCTACGACGTGGACGCCGAGCCCGACCTCGATCCGGCGCTGCGGGAACGGCTGGCGTTCGCCGAGCAGAAGGTGGCCGAGGTCGTGGCGCTGGCCCGGTCGGACTTCCAGGGTCCGGCCCCCGTCGCGCCCTCGGTGCCGCTGACCTCGCCGGCCGCGTCCGAGGAACGTGCACCGTACGCCGTCCGGGCCGCCGCCCAGGCCGCCCACCTGGGATTGCCGGCGCTGCCGATCACCACCATCGGCTCGTTCCCCCAGACCGGCGAGCTGCGCGCGGCGCGGGCGGCCGTGGTGGCCGGCACGCTGTCCGAGGACGACTACGAGCGGCGCGTCGAGGCCGAGATCGAGCACGTCATCAGGGTGCAGGAACGCCTCGGCCTGGACGTGCTCGTGCACGGCGAGCCCGAGCGCAACGACATGGTCCAGTACTTCGCCGAGCACCTGGACGGGTTCGCGGTCACCAGGAACGGCTGGGTCCAGTCGTACGGGTCGCGCTGCACCCGGCCGCCGATCCTGCACGGCGACGTCGGCCGTCCCGGGCCCATCACCGTACGCTGGGCCTCCTACGCGCAGTCGCTCACCGACAAGCCGGTCAAGGGCATGCTCACCGGGCCGGTGACGATCGTGGCCTGGTCGTTCGTCCGCGACGACCTGCCGCTGCGTGACGTGGTGTTCCAGGTCGCCGACGCGGTGCGCGAGGAGGTGCGCGACCTGGAGGCGTCCGGGGTGTCGATCATCCAGGTGGACGAGCCCGCGCTGCGCGAGCTGCTGCCGCTGCGGCGGGCCGCGCAGGCCGACTACCTGGAGTGGGCGGTGGCGGCCTACCGGCGGGCCACCTCGGGTGCGGCCGACCGCACCCAGATCCACACCCACCTGTGCTACTCGGACGCCGACCAGATCCTGGCCGCCATCGACGGCCTGGACGCCGACGTCACCACGATCGAGTCGGCCCGCTCGGGGGCGCGCATCCTGGGCGCGGTGCGCGCGTTCGGCCGCGGCCTCGGGCCCGGCGTGTACGACATCCACTCCCCGCGCGTGCCCGGCGCGGACGAGGTCGAGGACCTGCTGCGCAGGACGCTGGCGGCGCTGCCGGCCGAGCGCGTCTGGGTCAACCCCGACTGCGGGCTGAAGACGCGGACGTACGAGCAGGTGGAGGCGTCGCTGGCGCACGTCGTCGAGGCCACCCGGCGGCTGCGGGCCGAGCTTCAGCCGTAGAGCTCGGTGAACTCCTCGACCGTCATCCCGAACAGGATCCCGTCGTCGTAGCGCCCGGCGGCGAAGCGGCTCCTGCGCCGGCGGCCCTCCTCGACGAAGCCGAGCCGCCGGTGCAGGGCCTGAGACGGGTCGTTGGAGCTGTAGACCCACGCCTCGGCCTTCTGGAAGCGGCGCTCGGCGAACATGTAGCGCAGCAGCAGGACGATCGCCTCGCTGGCGTAGCCCTTGCGGTGGTGGGGCGTGCCGATGGAGATGCCGTAGCAGAACGTGCCGTGCACGCGCTCGACCTCGTGCGTGTTGAGCATGCCGACCGGGCGGCCGTCGGCCGCGTCGGCGATCACCAGGCGGAGCTCGTCCATGTCGGACTCCTGCTCGGCCAGCTCCCTGGCCCACTTCTGCGCCTGGGCGGCCGAGCGGGGCGGAGGCAGCCGCCAGCCGTTCCTGGCCGCGTCGGTGTCCTCGTCGAAGGCGAGGAACGCCGCCCAGTCCTCCGGTTCGATGGCCCTCAGGCGCACGCGCTCGCCGACCCACGCAGACGTCATGATGTGGAGCAAATCAGAGCACGCCCCCCGCACGCGAACCCTTTTCCGGCCCTCACCCGCGCCCGTAGGTGTCCTCGGCCCGCCAGAAGTACCAGAGCCCGAGGGTCAGTCCGGCGACCGCCCAGAACACGCAGCTCAGCCAGACGATCGGGCGCGGGCTGTAGGTGTGGATCAGGATTCCGCGCATGACCTCGATGACGGAGGCGGCCGGGTTGAGGTACATGACGTCCGCCACCCACTGCGGCAGCCCGACCCCTCCGACCGGCCTGCCGGTGGCCGGGTCCGGATATCCCACGATCTTGTACTGGATCGAGAAGAAGACGCCGGAGGCGTACAGCCAGGTCCGCAGGACGAACGGCAGGAGCTGGTTCACGTCGCGCAGCGAGGCCCCCAGACGCGCCAGGGCCAGGCTCAGCCCCGTGTTGAACATCGTCTGCAGCAGCAGGACGACCGGGATCAGCAGCCAGTACCAGGTGGGGAACTCCCCCATGACGACCACCAGGACGAGCAGCACGCCCATGGAGACGGCCGACTGCCGCAGTTCCTGAAGGGTGTACGCCAGGGGCAGCGCCGCGCGGGGGAAGTGCAGGGCGCGGATGAGCGAGAGGTTCCCCGAGACGGACTTGGCCCCCGCGGAGGCCGACCGCTGGCTGTAGGTGAAGACGAACATGCCCGTGACGAGGAACGCCGGATAGTTCGCGATGTGCTCGTGCCCGCCCAGGACCAGGCCGAACATGACCCAGTAGATGCCGGCGTTCAGCAGCGGCGTCAGCACCTGCCAGAGTTGCCCGAGCGCGGAGGCGGAGTATTTGGAGGCGGTGCGGGAGGTCGCGTACACCAGGACGAAGTGCCGTCGTTCCCATAATCGGCGCAGGTAGACGCGCATGTCCGGCCGGGCCACGGATCGCCGCAACCCGTGACGGGCCGCGAGCGCGGCCAGCGATTCCTGCTCGGGCGCGGACGACATGGGAGTCTCCTCACGGCCTGCTACGTCGCGGATTGCCAGGGAGTCTAAGTTCCGGGGCGGCGAGACGGGCATCCTCGCGCGCCTCCGAGAGACGCGGTTCCACCGGAGGAGGGCGGCGGCGCGCCGACGTCGAGTCAGGCGGCTCGTCCGTCGAGTCAGGTGGCTTGTTCGTCGAGGAAGTCGACGACGCGGGCGTTGAGGTCGGCGGGCTCGTGCCACGGCATCGCGTGATGGGACAGGCGCGGCAGCACAGCGGTCCGCGCGCCCGGCAGCAGGCGGGCGGCGGCGGAGGCGACGCGGTGCGGGGAGTGCGCCTTGCCACGCCCGGCGAGGAGCACGAGGGCCGGTGTGGTGAGCGCGCGCAACGATCCGGGCTCGGGGCGTTTCCCGGTGACGACCTTCGTGTCCGGGAACTCCGCGGCCAGGCCGTAGAGCCGCAGCCATGCGGGGTCGGCGGGCGCGCCGCCGGTCTCCCACGCCAGGAAGGCCCGCGCGCGCGTGGCCGTCGGCCGCAGCAGGGTGGGCAGCGCGCGGGCCAGGTATCCCGCCCGGAACCCGCCGAAGCACTGCGTCGGGTCGAGCAGGACGAGCCGCCCGACCCGCCGGGGGGCGTGGAAGGCGTACGTCAGGGCGATCCACCCGCCGTGGGAGTGTCCGCACACCGCGGCGCTGTCGATCCCGAGCCCGTCGAGCACCCCGTCCAGCCAGCCGAGCAGGTCGCGGACGTCACGAGGAGGGCGTTCGCCCCGGACGCTCCGCCCCGGCTCGCCGATGCGGTCCACGGCGTACACCCGGTGGCGGCGGGCGAACGCGGCGACATTGGCGAACCACATCGCCGCCGTGGTGCCGCCGCCGTGCAGCAGGACCAGCGGCGGGCCGTCGGCGGGGCCGCACGCGTTCACCCGGGTCGTGCCGTACGCCGACGGCAGGTCGATCGTCTCGACCGGAACCGGCCAGCGTTCGAGGACCGCGTCGTAGGCGGAGAGGAAGTCGGACATGCCGCACCTTACTGAATAGCTTGCTCAGCAATAATCTCGCTGGGCGAGATAATGCCATACTGGTGGCATGACGATGCGGCCTGAGCATGCCGGGAACGTGGACGATCAGGACGCCGGGATGCGGCTGGTCCATCTGCTGCGCGCCGTCACCGTGGAACTCGACCGCATGGGCGAGCGGTTCGCCGCCGACAACGCCCTGCACCCGACCGACGTACGCGCCCTCATCTGCCTTCTCGACGCCGCCCGCACCGGCACCCCCGCCACCCCCGGAACGCTGGGCGCGCACCTCGGCCTCAACTCCGCGGGCACCACCGCGGTGGTGGACCGTCTGGAACGGCTCGGTCACGTCCGCCGGGAACGCGACACCCAGGACCGGCGGCGGGTGCTGCTGAAGGTCGACGAGAGCGCCGTCACGCTGGGCTGGACCTTCTTCGGCCCGCTCATCCACGAGATCGTCACCCTCATGGGCCGGTACGACACCACGGAACAGGCCACCATCGAACGCTTCCTCAGCGACGTCCACAAGGCCGTCACCCAGGGTTAGGCCGGCGGCGCGGCGGCGCGATCAGGTTGTGCTTCGGCGACCCCGACGCGCAGTCGGTGGAGACGCGAGATCGCGAGGAAGGGCTGAGCGGAACGCTGCCCGCCAAGATCCGCTCATCCTTGACCTACTACCGGACGCTGCCGGACCTCGATGGCTGCGAGATCCGTCTGCACGCGACCACTCTGTACGCCTCTCTGTTCCGCTACGACGACGACATCCTGGTCAACCCGCACGCGTACGGCGGACCAGCCTCCGCCAACCCGACCTTCCACTTCCATCGCCTCGACGGAGGGACGATGGCCGAGCACTACATGTCATCGTTCGAGCGAGTCTGGGCCGGAGCCGTTCCGTGGTCCGGCGCGGAAGTCTGAGGAGGCATTCCCCATGGGACGAGTCGAGTACTGGAACGCCCCGGACGCCCCGAAGGCGAACAGCCTGGTGCCGGCCTGCGGGACGGTGACCGTGGACGACGCCGGCCGCATCCTCATGCAGCGCCGGCGCGACACCGGCCAGTGGGCGTTGCCGATGGGCAAGATGGAGATCGGCGAGACCCCCTCACAGTGCGCCGTACGGGAGACGGAGGAGGAGACCGGCGTCCGCGTCGAGCCCACCGGCCTCCTCGGTGTCTATTCCGACCCGGGCCACATCGTGGCCTACACCGACGGAGAGGTCCGCCAGGAGTACGAGGTGATGCTGATCGCCCGCCCGGTCGGCGGCCGTCCGGAGGCCAACGACGAGGCGAGCGACGTGCGCTGGGTCGAGCCGGGCGAGCTGCACACGCTCGACATCCATCCGACCCAGTGGCGACAGCTCAACGACTATCTGCGGCAGAGGCATCCCCACGTCGATTGAGGTCGGCCGGCTACGACGACAGCGTCTTGTGGATCATTCCTGACGGACGGCGCAGGCGCCGGAGGTCGGCGTAGCGGGAGGCGATCCGGCGCGCGGCTCGTGATGGCTCGACGGCCGGATGGCGGGCGTACAACGTGCGCCGACGCCCGCCACCCCGACGTACTCGCCGCCCAACGCAAGGAACGCACCCGCATCCGCAGTGAGAGAGGCATCCGATGGGGCGGACGCCCCGTCTCCGCCGCAGCCTGATCGTACGCCCCTGGTGGAGAACGTCAGATGCTCGCACTACGGGCGATGCGGTACAGGACGTTCGGACGCAGTGGCCCTTCGGGCTCGGTGGGGTCGTCGAAGTCGTCGGCCGGGTCACGGGTCATGCCGATCCGGCGCATCACCGCCTGGGAACGAAGGTTGGTGGCCGTTGTGACAGCGAGGATCTCAGGAAGCTCAAGAACGTCGAAGCCGTGGGCCAGGACCGCCAGCGCAGCCTCGGTGGCGTAGCCCTGGCCCCAGGCCGAGCGGGCGAGCCGCCAGCCGATCTCCACTCCTGTGAACGGCATGTGGTCGTCCACTTCGTCCAAGCCTGCGAAGCCGATGAACTCACGCGTGGCCTCCACCTCGACCGCCCACCATCCGTAGCCTCGCTGGTCGAACTCGGCCTGAAAGAGCGACACGGAGGCATCGCTCTGCTCGCGGGTGAGCAGGTCGCCCAAGTGTTCCCGGACCTCGGGATCGGCGTTCATGGCCGCCCACGGTTCAAGGTCGGAGTCACGCCATCGGCGCAGGATGAGGCGCTCGGTACGCAGTTCAGCCATGCTGACCAGCCAACATGAGCCTTGGCCCCCAGGCAATCAATTTTCTTGCGCGACACCGCCTCCCAGAAACACGGGCCGCTCCTGGGGAGAAGGAAGCGGCCACCGATCCGGCGAACGTATGCGGTCAGGCGCGGGGGTTGCGCCGCCAGGCGCCCCAAGAAGGACCGCCTGAATCTCCAGGCGCGAAGCGCCCCCGACGAAGCCCGTTGAGCCCAGAGGCGAAGCCCCCTTAGGTGAAGCTGTTCATTTGAGGGCTCCCGAGGTCAGGCCGGACTGGATCTGGCGCTGGAACACCGTGTACACGACCAGCATCGGCAGGATCGCCAGCGTCAGCGCGGCGAACAGCGCCGACCAGTCCTGGTCGTACCCCGCCGCCGTGGAGATGTCCGCGATCCCCTGAGTGAGCACCCATTTGTCCCGGTCCTGGAGCAACACCAGCGGAAGCTGGTACTGGTTCCACTGCCCCAGCACGTTGAAGATCGTGATGCTGATGATGCCCGGCCGCGCCATCGGCAACATGATCTGGAAGAACACGCGGGTGTGCGACGCGCCGTCCACCATGGCCGCCTCCCCCACCGCCGTGGGCAGCGTACGGAAGAACGCGGTCAGAAAGAACACCGTGAACGGCATCGAGTACGCGATGTAGACCAGCACCAGCCCCGCGTGCGTGTTCAACCCGATGTACGGCCCCACCAGCGGCACCGCCCCCATGTTCTGCACGACGAAGAACAGCGGCGTCAGCTTCAGGTAGACCGGGAAGGCCAGCCCGGAGACGAACAGGAAGTAGATCGGCCGGTTGGCGCGGAAGGGGTAACGCGCCAGCACGTACGCGGCCATCGAGCCGAGCAGCATCGTCCCGGCCACGCTGAAGGTGACGACGACGACGCTGTTGAGCATGTACTGCCCGATGTGGGCCTGCTCCCAGGCGCGGGCGAAGTTGTCCCAGTTGAGCCTGGCCGGCAGCCCCCAGGCCTCGCCGAAGATCTCGTCCTCGCTCTTCACCGAGGCCAGGAAGGTCCACAGGATCGGCACCACGACGAGCACCGTCCACACCAGGAGCGCGACGTGGGACAGCACGGCCATCGGCCCGAGCCGCCGCCGGCGCTCCTGACGGGCCAGTTTGCGGGAGTTCGCCACCGTCCACGTGGTCGTCGTTGTCATCTAGTACTCGATTCGTTCGCGGCGGGACAGGCGCAGCGAGAGGATGGCGAAGCCGACGGTGAAGAAGAACATCATGACGCCCAGGGCCGAGGCGTAGCCGAAGCGGAAGTACTGGAAGGCGTTGCGGTAGATCTCGGCGGCCATGACGGTGGTCGACCAGTCGGGGCCGCCGTGCTGGTCGGTCATCACCCACACGATCGCGAACGCGTCGAGCGCCAGGATGCCGAGGTAGACCCAGGCCACCTGGATCGTGTCCCACAGCAGCGGCAGCGTGATGCGGAAGAACAGGCTGAACCGGCCGGCGCCGTCGATCTGCGCCGCCTCGAACATGTCGCGCGGGATGGAGGCCAGCCCGGCCGAGAACAGCACGACGTAGAAGCCGACCGCCTGCCAGACCAGCACGCCGAGCACTGACCAGAAGGCCACGCCGGGGTCCGACAGGAACCCGACGGGCTTGGCGCCGAGCGCGAGCAGCGGCCCGTTCAGCATGCCGCTGCCGTCGGGCCGGAACACCTGCTGGAACAGCACCCCGACCACGGCCACGGCCAGGACCTGCGGGAAGAAGAACACCACGCGGTAGAACTTCGAGCCCGCGATGCCGGACGAGCCCTTGCGCCCGCCCACGTTGAGCAGGAAGGCGAAGAACAGCGCGATCACGATCGTGAGCAGCGGCAGCAGCACGAGCAGCATGGCGTTGTGGGTGACGGCCTTCCAGAAGACGCCGTCCTTGAACAGCCGGACGAAGTTGTCCAGCCCGATGAAGTCCGGCGTGGCCGTCACGCCGCGCCAGTCGGTCATCGAGATCCGGAACGCCTGGATCAGCGGCGAGATGACGTAGACGAGGTAGAGGATCGCCGGGGCTGCCAGGAACGCGGTGATGAACAGCCCGCGGCGATACCTGTTGAACAACATCAGCGCTTGTACTTCTTGATCGAGGAGTCGTTCTTGATCTCGTCGGCCTTCTTCTGCATGCGCTCCAGGTACTTCTCCGGCGTCAGGCCGCCGGACATCAGCTCGCCGGTGGCGGCGATGCCCTCGTCCTTGAGCTGGCCGTACCAGGTGTACCAGCGGTAGTAGACGGTGTTGGCGCCCGCGTCGGCGACGGCCTTGGAGGCGCTGGTTACACCGGGCGAGATCGTACGGCCCTCGGTCGCGCCCTTGACCGCCGTCACCGTCTTGACCATCTCGCTGAAGTCGCCGGCCGCCTTCTTCGACAACATGCCGCGCAGGTACTCGATGCCGCCCTGCGGGTTGGGGCTCTTGGCCGAGACCATGAAGTTCTCGCCGGGCTGGGTGTGCAGGGTGCCGTACGGCATCTTGTCGGAGCCGGTGACGTCGGGGATCGGGAACATGCCGTACTCGAAGTCGGGCGGCGTGGTGCTCTTCTGCTCGTTCTCCAGCCACGACCCGGACGGCAGCATGGCCACCTTGTACTTGTTCTGGGCCGTCTGGGTCTGCACGTGGTCGAGGCCGGTCGTGCCCTCCATGAGGTACTTGGCGCCCACCTCGGCCCAGGCCGTGGCGGCGGTCTTCATGGCCTCGGTGGTCCAGGCGCCGTCCTCCAGGTTGTCGATGTTGACCAGCACCTCGTTGCCGCCGATCTTGGCGGCCATGGTCAGCAGCGGCTCGTACAGGTACTGCGGGAACTTGCCCGCGTACGTGAAGGGCGCCATCTTGCCGGACTTCTTGATCGTCTCGCAGAGCTTGGTGAACTCGTCCCAGGTCTTGGGGATCTCCCAGCCGTTCTCCCTGAACACCTTCTGTGAGTACCAGATGCCGTGGATGTAGTTCACGTAACCCAGCACGCTGAACTTGCCGTCGTAGGTGCCGATCTCGATGACCGACGGGTCGATGGTGTCCCTGACCTTGACGGCGGGGTCGTCCCAGCTCGGCGCGTCGAGCAGCGCGGTGAGGTCCTGGAGCTGGCCGTCCTGGGAGAGGGCGCCGAAGTCCATGAAGTTGGCGCCGGAGTTGTCGATCACCTCCGGCGGGTTGCCGCCGGCGAAGCGCGGCTGGAGGACCTTGGTGATCTCCTTGGTCGCGTTGTGCTTGATCTCGCTCTTCGGATATTTCGTCGTGAACAGCGGCTCGTGGATGGTCTTGGCGTAGTCCTGGCCGAAGCCGCCGTCGAAGATCCACACCTCCAGCGGCTTGCCGTCCGCGACGCCGAACGGGTTGGCCGCGCTGGTCGCCACCGGGGCCGACGAGGCGGTGGCGGTGGGCTTGGCGGCGGGGGTGGCACAGGCGGCCAGCGCCCCGGCGACGGGGACGAGAGCCGCGCCGCGCAGGAGTTCACGACGGCTGATATGGGGGGTGTCAGGCATTGATGGCTCCTAGATTTTCATGATCCTCGTCGTATGCGCCCTGCGTATCGGCTCTCCAGGGCCTTGTTGTGCTCGTCGCCGCCGGTCACGTTGACCGACAGGTAGATGGGTGGCCGCTCGCCCAGGGCGACGAGCTCCTCCACCGCCTCGGTGACCACCATCTGCGCGAGCAGCGCCGAGGTGAGCGTGGAGACCGCGCCGAACGTGCCGCCGTCCGGCAGGTCGAGGATGGCGTCCCCGTACGGGGAGCCGTTGTCGAGCACGACGTCGGCCAGGTCCATGAGCTTGACGCCCGAGGGATGGCGCGAGGTCATGCGCGTGCTGTGCGCGACCGAGGTGATCGCGACGAGCGGGTGGCCGCGTTCCTTGACCAGCGTGGCCAGTTCCACGACCGTGCCGTTCACCCCGGAGCTGGAGACCAGGACGAACACGTCCTGCGGCTCGACGGGGGCCAGGGCGTAGATCTCATGGGCGACGGCCGGGTCGCGTTCCAGCTCGGGGGTGAGCACGCTCGGGGGACGGCCGCCGTACAGGACGAGGTCGCGCGGGGAGAGGCGGTTGCTGGGCACCAGGCCGCCGGCCCGTCCGGCGATCTCCATGGCGATGGCCTCGGAGTGCCCCGACCCGAACGCGTTGACCACCCCGCCGGCGCGCAGCGCGGCGACGATCAGGGCGGCGGCCCGGCGCACCGGCTCGGCCTGGCTCTCGGCGACCCGTCCGGCGAGGGCGAGGGCCGTGGACGCGTAGCTCATTCAGCTCCTCTCCACACGGTGGCTCTCCACCGCGCTGATCGTCAGCTCGAACGCCTCGTTGGTGCGTTCGTAGGTGCGTTGCGCGACCGCCACGTAGACGGCGTCGAGCACGAAGAGCTGGGAGTGCACGGCCGCCAGCCCGCCCAGCCTGAACGTGGTCTCCCTGCTGGCCGTCGTCAGCACCAGGTCGGCCAGCTCGGCCAGCGGCGAGCGGGCGAAGGACGTGACGGCGACCGTGGTCGCGCCGTGGCTGCCCGCCTCGGCCAGCGCCTCCATGACCTCGCGGGTACGGCCCCGGTGGCTGATGCCGATGGCGACGTCGTCCGCGCCGAGCAGGGCCGCCTCCGACAGCGCCACGTGCGCGTCGCCCGCGCTCCAGCAGGGGATGGCGATGCGGCGCAGCCTGCCTTCGAGCATGGTGGCGACGTTCCCGCTGGTGGAGACGCCGATCAGGAGCACCCGGCGGGCCCTGACGACGGCGTCGGCGACCTGGGCGACCACCGAGAGGTCGAGCTGGGCGGCGGTGTCCTGGATGAGCCTGGCGTCGGCGGCGGCCATCACCTCGATGGCCGAGTCGAGCGGGTCGTCGGGGCCGATCTCGTGCCCGACGCCCGCGCCCCAGCCGGCCTGCGCGGCCCTGCCGGTCTCGGTGGCGAGCGCGACGCGCAGCTCGGCGTAGCCGGAGAAGCCGAAGGCCCGGCAGAACCTCGTCACGGTGGCGGGCGAGCTGCCCGCCCGCTCGGCCAGCGCGATGATGGTCGACCGCGCGGCCTCGGCGGGATCGCCGAGTATCACCTCGCCGACCCTGCGCAACGCCTCCGGCAGACCGGGCAGTTCCGTTTCGACGCGCCCGAGCGCTCCTGAAGTCACGAATATTCCTTCCGAATACCCGGTCTTCTGGCGAAAATTATTCTTGCTTCCCGGTCACGTCAACCCCCAGAATTTGACCGTGACCAAATCGCTGGTGGTCGGTGTCGACGCGGGAGCCACCTCGACGCGCGTCTCCGTCCACACCCTCGACGGCACCCGGGTCGGCTACGCGCGGGCGGGCGCCGGCAACCCTTCGGCGCACGGCCTGGACAAGGCGGTGGCGGCGATCGGCACCGCCCTCGGGCAGGCATTGGGGTCACACGACGGCGGCCTGGTCGTGGCCTCGCTGGCCGGGGTCGCGGGCCAGGTCGACACGCTGGTCCCCGAGCTGGCCCGGGTGTGGGCCGCCCACGGCATCGAGGCGGGCCCGCTGATCGAGCGCGACGTGGCGGTGGCCTACGTCGCCGGCACCGCCGAGCCCGACGGCTCGCTGCTGCTGTCGGGCACGGGCGCGGTCGCGGCCAGGATCACCGGCCACCGCATCGACACGATCGCCGACGGGCTCGGCTGGCTGCTGGGCGACGAGGGCTCGGGTTTCTGGATCGGCCGCGCCGCCGCCAAGGCCGTGGTCTCCGCCCTCGACCAGGGCGCGACGGCCCAGCCGGGAAGCCTGGTCGCGCTCGTCGTGGAGCACTTCCTGGGCGAGGAGCGTCCGGGATCGCCGCGGGCGGTCGCCGACCGGCTCGTACGGCTGGCGCAGGCCGACCACATGCGGCTGGCCGCCCTGTCCGCCCTGGTCAGCCGGGCGGCCGAGGCCGGCGACCCGATGGCGTTCAAGGTCGCCGAGGAGGCCGCCGACCGCCTGGTGGCCACCCTGCGCCGGGTGCACGTCTCGGGGGACGTCGTGCTCGCGGGCAGCGTGCTGACCAGCGAGGGGCCGGTCCGCCGGGCCGTGCTGGCGCGGCTGTCCGGCGAGCGGGTGGCGACGGCGCGCGACGCGGCCGGCGCGGCGGCCTGGCTGGCGGCCCGCGGCGTGCTGCCCGGCGACGACGGCAGGGCCTCGCACGCCGCGTTCACGCTCACTCCCTGACGTTCAACGCGTGAGAAGAGCCGCGCTGCCGTAGCTGCCGCCGAATCCGGTCACCAGGGCGGTCTCGCGGCCGGCGCGCAGCTCCCGCACCGCCTGGGCCACGTTGTTGAGCCCGTGGACGTAGCCCTCGGAGAGCAGGCCGCCGTGCGGGTTCACCCAGGCGTGCCGCCGTTCCAGCAGGTACGCCCCCAGGTCCCCGCGCGCCGCCAGCCCGAAGTCCTCCAGCTGCCGGGGCACCAGCCAGGAGTAGGCGTCATAGAGCAGCGCCGCCTCGACGTCCGGGGGACGCATGCCGGACGCCTCCCACAGCAGGGGCGCGACGTGGGAGGAGAAGACGGCCGTCACGTCCGGCGAGCGGTCCATGGAGGAGCAGCCCGGCCCGCCCCCGCGGACGACCGCCCGGATGCGCGGCCCGTCCAGGACGCCGCTCACCAGCAGCGCGCACGCGCCGTCGGTCTCCAGGCAGCAGTCGGCGGTGCGCAGCGGCGTGCAGACGTACGGTTTGGCCAGGTAAGCGGCCAGGTCGAGGGGCTCGCGGCGCAGGGCGCGCGGGTTGCCCGCGGCGTTGCGCCTGGACTGGGCGACCACGGCGTGCAGGTGCTCGGCGGTGAGGCCGGTGTCGTGCAGGTAGCGGGTCGCGGCCATGGCGAACAGCGGGACCGGTCCGGCCAGGCCGTAGGTGTGACGTTCCAGGGGGCCGGTGGAGGCGGTGTTCATGCGCGTGCCGGACCGTCCGTTGAGCGCCCGGAAGACCAGGACGTTCCGGGCCAGGCCGGCATGGATGATCATGGCCGCGTCTCCCAGCACGGACGCCGCCTGCGTCCCGCCGCCGGCGATGTCGTTGTGCCAGCGCAGCCGCTCGATGCCCAGCGCGCGGGCGACCTGGACGACCGGCGCGGAGTCGTTCAGGTGGTAGCTGAGCAGCCCGTCGACCTCGCCCGGCGTGATCCCGGCGTCCGCGCAGGCGGCCCGGCACGCCTCGGCGGCCAGCTCCAGCTCGCCGCGCCCCGACCGCCTGGTCAGCGCGGTCATTCCGATCCCGGCCACGGCCGCGCACCCGGCGAAGGACTGCATCCCGCTCCCTCCGCTCGGCGATCACGATAACACAACTAGCCAAGCGCTTGCTCGGCAACCTCGCTGCCGGGTTTCCGGACGGCCGCAACGGCGACGCCTGCCATCCCCAGGCATGCGCCGCAAGACCGGACGAGGTCCCGACCAGCGTGAAAGCACATGCCGTGACTGGACGTCTTCACGCGGGCTGCCCCGTCTTGTAATACGGAGAGGTGATCAGCCGATAGCCCATCATCATCACCCCGAGGTGAGAGATGGATCTGCGCTACGTCAGGTACACGATGGCGATCGCGCGCGCCGGCAGCCTGCGCCGCGCCGCGACCGCGCTGCACATCGCCCAGCCCACGCTGTCGGAGCAGCTCAGGGCGCTGGAGAAGGAGATAGGCGTCGAGCTGTTCAGCCGCTCGTCCAGCGGCGTGCGGCTCACCGAGGCGGGCGAGGCGTTCCTGGCCCAGGCCACGGTCGCGCTCGACGCCTACGAACGGGCCGTGGCCGCCGCCCGGAGCAGGGGCCGCACCACCCGGCTGGGCGTGGCCGACGGGCTGGCCGACGTGGCCGCCCGGCTGCTCGCGCAGCTCCAGAACGTGCCGGTGCGGATCGCGCCGATGAGCACGGCCGAGCAGATGGTCTCCATCGCCGACGGCACGCTCCAGGCCGGCCTGGGTTACGCCCCCGGCTCGCTGCCCAGGGGCGTGGCGCGCATGCTCGTCCACCGCTTCCCCGTACGCGCGCTGCTCCCCCGCGACCATGCGCTCGCCGGGCGGGAGGCGCTGTCGCTCGCGGACCTGGCCTCCGAGCCGCTGATCATGCCGGAGTCGGACGCGGTCGCCGGGGCCCGGCGGTTCCTGGAGGGGTTCGTCCGGCACCGGCTGCATCCCCGGCTGGGCCCGGCCGCCGCCACCCATGACCTGGTGGTCGACATGGTGGGCGCGGGGGCCGGCTACAGCCTGTGCGTCCACGAGGGCAGCACCGTGCCCGACACGGTGGTGTTCGTACCCGTCAAGGAGGACGTGCCGCCGCTGGAGGCGGTCTTCCTGTGGAACCGGCAGGCCGACGTCCACGAGGTGGTGAGCGCGGCCCGCCACGTCGCCCGATCTGGATAGCACTATTATCTATCGATGCGCATCTCAGAACTGAGCGCCCGATCCGGTGTCGCCATCCCCACGATCAAGTACTACCTCCGTGAGGGCATGCTGCACCAGGGCGAGCAGACCGCCGCGACCCGCGCCGAGTACGACGAGTCCCACCTGCGCAGGCTCCGCCTGATCCGGGCCCTCCTGGAGGTGGGCAGGCTCCCCGTGGCCGCCATCAAGCAGGTCATCGCCGCCGTCGAGGACGAGACGCTGCCCATGCACCACATGCTGGGGATCGCGCATTGGGCGCTCGGCCCGACCGTCGAGCCCGAGCAGGGCGAGGAGTGGCGGACCGCCAGGGCCGAGGTCGACCGGCTGGTCGGCGAACTCGGCTGGACCGTCGCCGACGACGCCCCCACCCGCGACGAGCTGGCCCAGACGCTGGTCCGCATGCGCCAGCTCGGCCTGCACGTCGACCTCGCGCCGTACGTCGAGGCCGCCAGGAAGCTGGTGACCGAGGTCGAGATGGCCACCATCCCCTTCGACGGGCCGCGCGACGCCGCCGTGGAGGCCCTGGTGCTGGGCACCGTCCTGTACGGCAAGGCGTTCGACACGCTGCGCCGCATGGCCCAGGAGTCGGAGTCGGCCCACCGGGTGGGGCTGCGCTAGCCGTCAGAGCACGCCGTTCCCGCGCAGGACCCGGATGGCCCGCACGGTGGCCGCGCCCCGCCATTCGAGCACGCCGGCGGGCGAGATCGGCGCGTAGTCCACGACCCAGCCGCCGTCCTCCTGCTGCGACCCGGCCAGCCGGTCGAGGTCGGCGGCGATCACCTCGGGCGCGAACAGCTCGCGCGCGGGCCGCCCCGGGAACGGCGCGAAGTCGAGGGGGTTCAGCCGCTCCTCCGCGGTGCCGCCCTCCACGGGCACCCGCCCGTCGTCGGGCAGGTACGCCGCCAGCCGCTTGAGCAGCCCGGCCGCCTCGGGCCGCGTCCCGTGGACGGCGTCGAGAAAGTGCACGGCGAAGGAGAGCACGTAGGCGTGCGGCCGGTCCTCCAGCGCCTGGATCGCGTCGAGGCAGTAGCGGGTGGCCCGCTCCAGCCACGGGTGCGCGGCCACGGCCGGGTCGTGGGCGGCCACGGCGTGGGCCGCCGCCGCCGAGACGGCGGTGATCTGCAACGACGAGGTGGCGTGGTCCGCGCCCGCCCACCAGGGCGCGGTGCCCTCGGGCAGGGTGAGCGGGAGCGCGAACGGCAGGCCGCCGTCGGGCATCGTCACCGACTCCAGCCAGTCGCACAGCGCGACGGCCTGCGGCGCGGTGGCGGGGCCGATCTCCTCGAACACCTCGAAGGCGTGCAGCGCCGTGCCCGGCTGGCTCTCCGGCGAGCGCAGGTCGGGCTCCAGGCCCCAGCCGTAGCCGCCGTCGGGGTTGCGGTAGGCGTCGAGGGCGTCGAGCACGGCGGCCGGGCCGGTCTCCCCCATGAGCAGATGGAAGCGGCGCCGGTCCAGGAGCCTTGCGTGCGTGGCCATGAAGCCGGCGACCGCCGTGAGGTTCACGTTCATGAGGCCATCGTGCCCGCCGGACGGCCAGGGGTCTTGTACGAACCGGACGCGTCAGCCGGTGCCGCCCACCGGCCGTTTCAGCAGCCACGACGCGGCCCGCTGGAGCATCGTCCGGTGGATCTCGTTGTCGTAGGACCTGGTGTCGTGGCCCAGCGCGTCGTAGACCACCCGGCCGCGGCGCACCGGACGCGCCCACACGAGCGGCTGGCCGTGGGAGGAGGCCAGGGGCCGCACGTCCGGCAGCACGTCGAGGTCGCTGTAGACCTCGTCCACCAGGTCGAAGTCGCGCAGGCCGGCCACGATCGGGTGGGCGGCGCCGTGCACCCGCACGCCGGTCCAGCCCAGCGGCGGATGGTGGGACTTGGGCCAGTTCCAGCAGCCGCCGAGCACCCGCGGCCAGCCCTGCCAGTCGTCGAAGCAGACCGCGGCCGTGTGCATGCACAGCAGCCCGCCGCCCCGGTCGAGGTGGTCGAGGAGCGTGGTGCGGGCCTGGGTGGGCAACGCGAAACGCCATTCGCCGCGCAGGCCGGCGAAGCGCTCCTGGCCCATCTGCCAGCGCAGCGCGTTGACGGTGATGAGCTGCACCTCCGGCGGCTCGCTCAGCGCGCCCGCGATGTCCTCGGTGATCTCCGACTCGACGCCGACCTCGCCCAGCACGTCGGCGAGCACGGCCGACGTGGCGGCGAAGTCGTGGAAGAGCCCTCCTGACAGGATCAGATTTCTCGCCACGCCTCCAGCCCATCACGCCCGGCCGGGCTTGGCCACCCTCCGGCGACCCCCGCCAGGCCACCCTGCCCGATGACAGGGCATGATGCCGGACGTGGACTTCGAGGAATACCGCCCGATGCTGCTGGGCCTGGCCTACCGCCTGCTCGGCAGCATGTGGGACGCCGAGGACGTCGTGCAGGAGGCCTGGCTGCGATGGGAGGGCACCGACAGGAGCCGGATCAGGGAGCCGCGCGCGTTCCTGCTGACCGTGGTCTCGCGGCTGGCCCTCGACCAGCTCCGCTCGGCCCGGGTGCGGCGGGAGGCGTACACGGGGCCGTGGCTGCCCGAGCCGGTCGCGACCGGCCAGGCGGGGCCGCTGGACACGGCCGAGCTGCGTGACACCGTCTCGTTCGCGACCCTGCACCTGATGGAGAGGCTGTCGCCGCCGGAGCGGGCGGTGTTCGTGCTCAGGGAGGCGTTCGAGCTGCCGTACGACCAGATCGCCGAGATCGTCGGCTCGTCGGTGGCCAACGCCCGGCAGATGCACCACCGCGCCTCGGTCCGGGTGTCGGAGGGCCGCGACCGGTTCACGCCGACGAACGAGGACCACGCCAGGCTGCTGACGAAGTTCATGGAGGCGGCCGGCGGCGGCGACCTCGACGCGCTGACCGAGCTGCTGCACGAGGACGTCGTCATGTGGAACGACGGCGGCGGCAAGGTCAGGGCGGCCCTGCGGCCGATCCTGGGCCGGCGCAAGGTGAGCGGCTTCATCGGCGGCCTGATGGCCCGCTACGACTTCAGCCACGCGCGTCTCGTCGAGGCCAACGGCCGGCCCGCCCTGTGGACGCACGTGGCGGGGAACGACCAGCTCATCGCCCTGGACGTGCGCGACGGCCGCATCCTTGGGCTCTACGGCATGCTCAACCCGGACAAGCTGACCCGGGTGCGGCCGAGCTGATCGGCCCGTCACTATAGTCGCCTTATGGATCTCGGCATCTCGGGCAAGGTCGCCCTGGTCACCGGCGGCAGCGCGGGCATCGGCCTGGCCGCCGCCAAGAGCCTGGCCCGCGAGGGCTGCGACGTGTGCGTCAGCGCGCGCAACCCCGAACGGCTCGCGGACGCGGTGGTGGAGCTGCAGCAGTTCGGCGGCGTGGTGCACGCCGTGCTGGCCGACGTGGAGGACCCGGCGGCGGCTCAGCGCGTGGCCCAGGAGACGCGCGACGTGCTCGGCCCGGTCGACATCCTGGTGGCCAACGCGGGCGGCCCGCCCACCGGCCGCTCCGACGAGGTCGACCTCCAGGACTGGGACGTCGCCGTGCAGCGCAACCTGCTCGGCACCGTCCGGCTGATCCAGGCGGTGCTGCCCGAGATGCGCTCGCGCGGCTGGGGCCGGATCGTCACCGTCACCAGCTCCTCCGTCCGCGAGGCGATCGACGGGCTGGCGCTGTCCAACGCCATGCGCCCGGCCGTCGCCGGGATCGTGCGCACGCTGGCCCGCGAGGTGGGCGGCGACGGCGTGCTGGTCAACAACGTGCTGCCGGGGGCCATCGACACCGAGCGCCTGCGCGGCACGTCGGGCGGCGACGACGAGGTCGAGGCGCGCGGCCGGGCCGTGCCGGTCGGGCGCGTCGGGCAGGCCGACGAGGTCGGGGACGTGATCGCGTTCCTGGCCAGCGAGCGGGCCTCGTACGTGAACGGCGTCTCGATGCTGGTCGACGGCGGCGCCGGCCGGGTCATCGCCTGAGCAGGGTGGCGACGACGCCGGCCGCCCACTCCTCGTCCTTGTCGGCCGGCTCGACGAAGTAGGACAGGTTGGCCCGGTGGAAGCAGGCGCCCATCAGCAGGGAGGCCGCCGCGCCGGGGTCGAGGCCGGGGTCGGCGCGGCCGGCGGCCCGCTCGGCCTCAAGGATCTCGGCCAGCGACCGGATCGGCAGGTGGGGGCCGGTGTTCGTGGTGGCGAGCATGTGCCTGAACCGGCCCAGCAGCGAGGGGTCGGCCAGCATGCCGGAGGCGATGGTGGCGGCCTCGGTGTAGAACTCCAGCGCCGCCAGGGCGAACCGGGTGAGGTTGGCCGTCAGGTCGCCCTCCCCCGCGCTCAGCCGCAGCCGGGCCAGGGCGGGGGCGAGCGCGGGCAGCCGTTCGAGCAGGACCGCGAGGAAGATCTGCTCCTTGCCGGCGAAGTGCTTGTAGAGCAGGGCCTCGGAGCAGCCGGCCGCCTGGGCGATGCGCCTGGTCGTCGCGCCGGAGATGCCGAACTCCCGGATGGCCTGCTCGGCGGCGTCGAGGATGCGCTCGCGGGTGCTCATCCGCCCATGATATGAGCGAGTGCTCACCAACCTACGCGTGCATGACATCCTTCCCTTAGGGACCATTGGGGAGAAGGTAGGGGAATGGACAAGCCGGTCATCGTGACGGTTGACGACGACCCGGGGGTGTCGCGGGCGGTGGCCCGTGACCTCAGGCGCCGGTACGGCCATGAGTACAGGATTGTCCGCGCCGAGGCTGCCCAGGACGGCATCGAGGCGGTCAAGGAGATGCGGCTGCGCGGCGACGAGGTGGCGGCGATCCTGGCCGACTACCGGATGCCGCAGATGAACGGCGTGCAGTTCCTTGAGGCCGCCATGGACATGTATCCGTACGCGCGCCGGGTGTTGCTGACCGCCTATGCCGACACCGACGCCGCGATCCAGGCGATCAACGTGGTCGACCTCGACCATTACCTGCTCAAGCCGTGGGACCCGCCGGAGGAGAAGTTCTACCCGGTGATCGACGGCCAGCTCGACGCCTGGATGCGGACCGACCGGACGGCGCGTCCGGAGCTGCGTGTGGTGGGCGACCGGTGGTCGGCGCGCTCGTACCAGGTGCGGGACTTCCTGGCCCGCAACCATGTGCCGTACCAGTGGATGCTGGCCGAGGACCCGGAGGGCGCGCAGCTGGTGAAGGCCGCCGGCGAGGGTTGTCACCTGCCGCTGGTCGTCACCGAGGACGGCACCACGCTGGAGTCCCCCGACCAGGCCGCGCTGGCCACCGCCGTCGGGCTGTCCACCACCCCGGCCACCGACTTCTACGACCTGATCGTGATCGGCGGCGGGCCCGCGGGCCTGGGCGCGGCGGTCTACGGCGCGTCGGAGGGGCTGAACACGGTGCTGGTCGAGGCGCACGCCTCTGGCGGCCAGGCGGGCCAGAGCTCCAGGATCGAGAACTACCTCGGCTTCCCCGACGGCGTGTCCGGGCAGCAGCTCGCCGACCGGGCCCGCAGGCAGGCGCTGAAGTTCGGGGCCGAGCTGCTGAGCGCGCGCAAGGTCACCCATCTGGAGCCGCGCGGGCAGGCGCGGGTGATCGGCTTCAAGGACGGCGGGGAGATCGCCGCCCACGCGGTGATCCTGGCCACCGGCGTCACCTACCGGCGGCTGGAGGCGCCCGGCCTGGACGAGTTCGTCGGCAGGGGCGTCTTCTACGGCGCCGCGCTGACCGAGGCGCCCGCGTGCAAGGACATCGAGGTCTACATCGTCGGCGCGGCCAACTCGGCCGGGCAGGCGGCCGTCTACCTGGCGGGATTCGCGAGCAAGGTCCATTTGTTGGTGAGAAGTGATGGTTTGGAGAAATCCATGTCCCACTACCTCATCGAGCAGATCAACGCGATCGACAACATCGAGGTCAGCCTCCTGACCGAGGTCGTCGGTGGCGCCGGTGACGACCACCTCGAACGGCTCACGCTGTCGACCAAGGGCGAGGAGCGCACGGTCGACGCCCAGTACCTGTTCGTGTTCATCGGTGCCGAGCCGTACACGTCGTGGCTGGGCGAGACGGTCGAGCGGGACGCCAAGGGGTTCGTGCTCACCGGTCCCGACCTGGTGCAGGGCGGCCGGCGTCCGCGCAACTGGACGCTGCGCCGCGAGCCCTACTACCTGGAGACCAACGTGCCGGGCGTGTTCGCCGCGGGCGACGTACGGGCCGAGTCGATCAAGAGGGTGGCCTCCGCCGTCGGTGAGGGCGCGATGGCCGTCGCGCTGGTGCATCGTTATCTGGAGAAGCAATGACCGACACCGTCGACATCGACGAACTGCGCAAACTCTTCCTGTTCGAGCGGCTGACCGACGAGCAGCTCGCCAAGCTGGCCGCCAGCGGCCGGGTGCGCTCGTACGCCCAGGACGAGGACATCGTCCGGCAGGGCGAGCCGGCCGAGTGCTTCGCCGTGCTGCTGGAGGGCGAGGTGCAGATGATCAACGAGACGGTCAGCGCCGGGACCGTCGCCATGCCGCGCGCCTCCCAGCCCGGCGTCTACGGCGGCGCCACGTCGGCGTACCTGGGCGACCGGGCGCCGGAGACGTACCAGCACACGCTGCGCGCGACCGCGCCCTCGCGGATCTTCCTGCTGCCGGCCAAGAAGTTCGCCTACATCGTGGCCGAGTGGTTCCCGATGGCGATGCACCTGCTCGACGGCATGATGTCGGGCGGGCGCATGCAGCGGGAGATCATCGACCGGCGGCAGCGGCTGACCGCGCTCGGCACGATCACCGCCGGGCTCACGCACGAGCTGAACAACCCGGCGGCGGCGGCGGTGCGCGCGGTGAGCGAGCTGCGTTCGCTGATCAAGGCCTCCCGCATCCAGCTCGCCCAGCTCGCCGAGGACGGCATCCCGCCGGAGAAGCTGCGCACCCTGATCGAGGCCCAGGAGGCGTGCACGAGCAACCTCGGCAACCAGCCGCAACGCTCCCCCCTGGAGATCTCCGACGCCGAGGACGAACTGGGCGAGGCCCTGGAGGACGTCGGCGTCCAGGACGCGTGGGAGCTGGCCCCCGCGCTGGTCAACGCCGGTTTCACCGCCGACTACCTGCAGAAGATCCGCGGCAAGGTGGGCGAGGAGCACACCCCCGCCGCCCTCCACTGGCTGGCCGAGGCCATCGAGATCTCCCAGATGCTGAACGAGGTCACCGAGGCCACCGAGCGCATCACCTCGCTGATCCGCTCGGCCAAGCAGTACTCGCAGATGGACCGGGCACCGTTCCAGATGATCGACGTGCACGACCTGCTCGACAGCACGATCGCCATCTTCCGCGGCAAGGTCCCGCCGGGCGTCAGCGTGGTCACCGACTACGACCGCACGCTGCCGCTCATCCCCTGCTACGCCGGCGAGCTGAACCAGGTGTGGACGAACCTGATCCACAATGCGCTCGACGCCATGGGCGACGAAGGCACGCTGACCGTCCGCACGGCCCACGACGAGGACGAGGCGATCGTCGAGATCGGCGACACCGGCCCCGGCGTGCCCGACGCGATCAAGGACCGGATCTTCGAGCCGTTCTTCACCACCAAGAGCGTGGGCGAGGGCACCGGGCTCGGGCTGGACATCTCCTACCGGATCGTGGCCGGACGGCACGGCGGCGAGATCAAGGTGCGCTCGGTGCCGGGCGAGACGTGGTTCGAGGTGCGCCTCCCGCTGCGCGAGCCGGTCGCGCAGCAGTGAGCCTCGCGGCGCGGGTCACCAGACGTTGTCCCGCGCCGCGTCGAGGGCCGTCAGCACGGCTCCTTCCAGCACCGCGTTGCCCTCGACCCGGGTGGCCCTGACCTCGGTGGGCGCGGGCGACAGCTCGCGCAGCCGTGCGGCGACCCGGTCGGCCAGCTCGTCGCCGCCCTCCTGGCCCGTGGCCCCGCCGAGCACCACCAGGCCGGGGTCGAGGAGGGTGACGAAGGCGAAGGCGCCCTTGGCGACCCGGCGCGCCCGCTCCTCGGGCCGGGTCGTGGCCTGGAGCAGGAGGCAGAACGGCGTGCCCTCCACGTCGAGGAAGCCGATCTCCCCCGCGCCCCCGGACGCGCCGCGGCGCAGCCGTCCGCCGAGGACGACCGCGGCGCCGATGCCGTCGTCCAGCCAGAGCAGCACGAAGTCGTCGCTGCCCTGGGCCGCGCCGGTGCGCAGCTCGGCGACGGCGGCCAGGTTCACCTCGTTCTCCAGGACGACGGGCACGCCCAGCCGCTCGCGCACGGCGGTCACCAGGCCGGGCCGCCATCCGGGCACGTCGTTGGCCATCACCAGCTCGCCGTCCTTGGGCTTGACCAGGCCGGGCGCGCCGATGACCACGTTGTCGAGCGTACGCCCGGCGGCGGCCTCGGCGACCGTGGCCTCGACGAGGTCGGCCAGGTCACCGGAGATCTCGCGGACGGCCGACCCGACCACGTGCCCGGTGAGGTCGGCGACCGTGACGTTGATGGCCGTACGGCGCAGGTCCACCCCGGCGACGTGGGCGCGCCCGGCGACCAGCGCGTAGAGGCGGGCGTTGGGGCCGCGCCGGTCCTCGCCGCGTTCGCCGGCCTCCTCGATGAGGCCGCCGCCCTTGAGCCGTTCGATCAGGTCGGAGACGGTGGGCCTGGACAGGCCGGTCAGCTCGCGCAGCTGCGGGGCGGTCAGCGGACCGTGCTCCAGCAGCAGGTCGAGGGCGAGCCGGTCGTTGATCGCACGGGCCATGGACGGGGTCGCGGTCTTCACGCCGCCCATAATAGTCAGGAAGGCTCCCTGATAGCTCTTTTCATAAGGAAGGTTGCCTGATAGTTTTCCTCGCCATGAGCCCTCATCGCGCCATCGCGGCCGTCTTCGCCGCCCACGGCGCCGTCGCCGGCAGCTTCGCCACCCGCATCCCCTGGATCCAGGAGCACGTCCACCTGAGCGCGGGCCTGCTCGGGTTCGTACTGCTCTGCCCCTCGATCGGGGCGTTCGCCGCGATGCCGCTGGCCAGCCGCCTGGCCCACCGGTTCGGCAGCCGGGCCACCACGCGGGTGCTGCTCGCGCTGTGGTGCGGCGGCCTCGCCCTGCCGGCCTTCGCCCCCGCGCCCATCTGGCTGTTCGCCATCTTCCTGCTGTACGGCGCGTCGGCCGGCATGTGCGACGTCGTCATGAACGCCCATGGAGTCACCCTCGAAAGGCACCTGAACAAGCCGGTCGTCTCCGGCCTGCACGGCATGTGGGCCGTGGGCAGCCTGGCGGCCGGCGGCCTCGGCACCCTGGCCGCGCAGGCGGGCATCGACGCCCGCCTGCATCTCGGAGTCGTCGCCGCCGTCCTGGTGGTCCTGGGCGGGATCGCCGGTCGCGGCCTGTTGCCCGACGGGCCGCAGGCCGCCGACGCGCCCGCGCCGCGCCGCTTCGCCCTGCCCTCGCGCGCCATCCTGGCCGTCGGCGTGGTCGGGTTCTGCGGCACGTTCGCCGAGGGCGCCAGCTCCAACTGGGCCGCGGTCTACCTGACCAACGTCGCCGACGCCGGGCCGGGGGCCGCCGCCGCCGGTTACACGATCTTCATGCTCTGCATGGCCGGGGCCCGGCTGGCGGGCGACCGGGTGGTGCGCCTGACCGGCCCCGTGCGGGCGGTCCGGATGGGCGGGATCGTCGCGGTCGCGGGCGGCGTGCTGGTGGTCCTGTCCCGTACGCCGGTGCTGGGCGTCATCGGGTTCGCGCTGGTCGGGCTGGGGGTCGCGGTGGTCGTGCCGCTGGTGTTCACGGCGGCGGGGAACGCCGGGCCCACGCCGGGCGAGGGGGTCGCCGGGATCGCGACGATCACGTACCTGTCGGGGCTGACCGCGCCGGCGCTCACCGGCTGGGTGGCCGGCAGCGTGTCGTACCCGGCGGCGTTCACGCTGGTCACGGGGGTCCTGGTGGCGCTCACGGTGCTGGCGCCGGTGCTGCGGCCGCGGCCGGCCGCGCGGGAGGTGGTCCGGGAGCGGCAGCCGGCGTGATACGCTCCCAAGCGAGCGCTTGGTTTACATACGGAGAGGCCGCCGCATGAAGTTCTCGACCTTCCACCTCTTCCACCGCTTCGACGGCCAGAGCTTCAAGGACGTCTACGACTACCATCTGGAGCTCATCGAGCTGGCCGAGGAGCTGGGCTTCGACGGGGTACGGCTGGCTGAGCACCACTTCCGCGACTACGGCGTGGCGCCCAACCTGTTCACCATGCTCGCCCACGTCGCCGCCCGCACCTCCCGGATCAGGCTCGGCACCGGCATCGTGGTGCTGCCGCTGCACAACCCGATCCACGTGGCCGAGGAGGCCGCGCAGGTGGACGTGCTCTCCGGCGGCCGGCTCGACCTGGGGATCGGCCGGGGGTACCAGAGCTTCGAGTTCGAGGGCTTCGGGATCGACCTGGCCGAGGCGCGCGACCGGTTCAACGAGGCGCTGGAGGTGATCCTCGGGCTGTGGACGCGGGAGTCGTACCGGCACGAGGGGAAGTTCTACCGGACCGGCGCCGAGGTCACGCTCGCGCCGCGCCCGCTGCAGTCGCCCCACCCGCCGCTGCACGTGGCCGCCGTCTCCCCCGAGACCGTCACCATGTACGCCGAGCGCGGCCTGCCCGTCCTGGCCGACCCCGCCGCGACGTTCCGCAAGGTCGTCAAGGCGGCCGAGACCTGGCGGGAGACGGCCGCGCGGGCCGGCCACCCGGCGGGCGCGGAGCTGGTGGTGGCCCGCAGCGTGTACGTCGCCCCCACGCTGGAGCGGGCCCGCGAGGACCAGGCCAGGTTCGAGGCCTCCTTCGACCGCTCGCGCATCTTCAACGAGCGCAGCGCCCCCATCGACCCGAGGACCGGCAAGGCCGCCCAGGGCTTCGAGTACTACCAGGACCGCTACCTCAAGGGCGGCTCGGTCTCGCCCGACTTCCGCTGGGAGCAGCTGGAGGTCATCGGCGACCCCGCCCGGGTGATCGAGCAGGTCTCGCTGCTCAGGGACGCCGGCTTCACCAACCTCCTGTGCGACTTCGGCAGCACCAGGCCCATGCCGCTGGAGGACATGAAGCGGGTCATGCGCTTCTTCGCCGCCGAGGTCATGCCGGCCTTCGCCCCCGCAGGAGGATGACGATGATCCACAGCCTGACCCTGTCCGACGTCCTGGCCGACCACGCCCGCAGCCGCCCCGGGGTCACCGCCGTGGTGGACGGGGACGTGCGGCTCACCTACCCCGAGCTGGACGACCGCGTCACGCGGCTGGCCGACGCCCTGGCCGGGCGCGGCGTGGCCGCCGGGGAGCGGGTGATGTGGCTCGGCCAGAACTCGCACGCCGTGCTGGAGCTGCTGCTGGCCTGCTCGCGCCTGGGCGCGGTGCTCTGCCCGGCCAACTGGCGGCAGTCGCCGGACGAGCTGCGTTTCGTCCTGTCCGACCTGGCGCCCAGGGTCGTCGTCTGGGAGCACTCCGACGCCGCCGCCGAGCTGGCGGACGCGGCCACGTGGGTGCTCGCGGGCGAGGCGTACGAGGAGCTGGTCGCGGGCGGCTCGGCGCGGGAGTTCCCGCAGGTGGACGACGCCGAACCGGTGCTCGCGCTCTACACCGCAGCCTTCGGGGGCCGGCCGGGCGCCGCCCTGCTGAGCAGCGCCGCCCTCGTCGCCCACAGCGCCACGCTGCTCGTCGTACGCCAGATGGAGCCGGGGTTCACCTTCCTCAACGACGGGCCGCTCTTCCACGTCGGGACGATGATGTTCTGCCTGGCCACCCTCCAGATCGGCGGCACGAACGTGTTCACGCCCGCCTTCGACGCCGAGGAGGTCTGCCGGCTGGTCGACGCCGAACGGGTGACGCAGGCGTTCCTGTTCGGACCCATGATCGACGCGGTCGCGGCGGCGAACGCGGACGGCAAGTACGACCTGTCCTCGCTGCGTTTCGTCGCCCACTCCGCCGAGTGGGACGACATGATCACCGTGGACGACTCCCCCTGGTGCCGCTCGAAGATGGGCGGGTACGGGCAGACCGAGGTGGGCGGCATGCTCACCTTCCTCGGGCTGGCCGAGGGCGGCGCGGGGTTCGCGGGACGGCCGTCGCCGCTGGTCCAGGTGCGCATCCTGGATCCGGAGGGCGTGGAAGTGCCGGTGGGCGAGACGGGCGAGATCTGCGCGAGGGGCAAGACCCTCTTTTCCGGATATTTCGCCCGGCCCGACTTAAATGAGGCGAAGTCGCGGTACGGGTGGCATCACACCGGCGACCTGGGCCGCCGCGAGCCGGACGGCACCATCACCTTCATCGGCCCCCGGCTCCGCATGATCAAGTCGGGCGCCGAGAACATCTACCCCGCCGAGGTCGAGCGCGCGCTCAGGACCCATCCGGCCGTCGCCGACGCGGCGGTGATCGGCGTGCCCGACCCCCGATGGCACCAGGCGGTCAAGGCGGTCGTGGTGCTCAGACCGGACGCCGCCGCCACCCAGGACGACCTGGTCGCGCACGTCAGGGGTGAGCTGGCGGCGTACAAGAGGCCCCGCCAGGTGGTGTTCGCCGACGCCATCCCCAAGCAGGGTTTCACCCCCGACTACGACGCCCTCGACGCCGCGTACGGCGGCGGCAACTACCCGGGCGCCTGACCCCCCGCCCTCCGTACGGGCGGCCTACACCGGGAGCCCCGCCTCCAGGTGCGCGAGCGCCTTGTCCAGCTCGGCGGGGCCGTCCATGGCCGGGTTTCTGACCCACTCGAACCACAGGGCCACCATCACGCCCGTGACGGCCCCCGTGACGTTCCTGATCTCCGGGTCGGCCGCGTCCCGGCCCTGGCGCGCCGCGAGCTCCTCCCGCAGCGTGGCGAGCACGCCGGTGACGTTCTCCAGGCTGGCCGCCCACAACTCCGGGACGGTGAGCATGAGCTTCTCCCGTTCCATGCCGTCGGCGATCTCCTCCGGCGTCTGGGCGTCCGTGACCGCCCGCATGGCCAGGCGCACGGCCCGGACGGGACCCACCTCGGCGGGCACGGCCCTGAGCGCCTCGACGAAGGGCGGGAACTGGTCGAGCAGCACCAGATCCTCCTTCGTCGGGAAATAGCGGAAGACGGTGCTGGGCGCGACCTCCGCCGCCTCGGCGACCTGCTCGACGGTCGTCGCCGCGTAGCCCTGCTCGCGGAACAGGCGCAGCGCCTCCTTCTGGATCAGGGCGCGGGTTCTGGCCTTCTTCCGCTCGCGCAGGCCCTGGACGGGTCGTTCGCTCATGTCACCGCATTCTCCGGGCCGGCGTCCCGCGCGTCCACTCGTCGGAGCCCGATGCATATCGCTATACAACTCTCATTTGAGAGTCTACTCTCACAATTATGCGACTTCCCATCGAACGTCCGGCGGAATGTCCCTTCGATCCCCCGGCGGGGCTGGCGGGCCTTCCGGCGATGAGCCGCCTGGAGTTCGCCGACGGCCATCTCGGCTGGCTGGCCACCACGGCCGAGGCCGCCCGCGCGGTGCTGGGCGATCCCCGGTTCAGCGCCCGGCAGGAGCTCAAGCACCAGGCCGTGCACCCGAATCCCGCCGGGCTCGGCACGCCCGCCCCACCGGGCTTCTTCGCGGCCATGGACCCGCCGGAGCACACCCGCTACCGACGGCTGCTCACCGGCCGGTTCACGCTGCGCAGGATGCGCCTGCTCGAAGCGCGGGTCGAACGCATCGCCGCCGACCACCTCGACGCCATGGCCGCCGCCGGGCCGCCGGCCGACCTCGTGACGGCCTACGCGTTACCGATCCCGTCGCTGGTCATCTGCGAGCTGCTCGGCGTCCCGTACGCCGATCACGACCTGTTCCAGGAGCTCAGCGCCCGGCTCGTCACCTTCGGCGAGGACGGCGCGGGAGCGCTGGCCGAGCTGACCGGCTACCTGCGCGGGCTGGTCCGCCGCAGGCGCGGGGAGCCGGACGGCGGCCTGATCGGCGACCTGACCGGCGACCTCGACGACGACGAGCTCGCCGGCCTCGCGGTGATCCTGCTGGTGGCAGGGCACGAGACCACGGCGAACATGCTGGCGCTCGGGGTGTTCGCGCTGCTGGCGAACGGGCGCCCGTACGAGGACGGCGCGGTCGAGGAGCTGCTGCGCTGGCTGTCGATCCTGCATCTCGGCGCGCCTTCCAGAGCCGCCCTGGAGGACGTGGAGGTGGCGGGCGTGACGGTCAGGGCGGGCGAGACCGTGGCCCTGTCCCTGCCCGTGATCAACCGCGACCCGGCCGTGTACGCCGACCCCGACCGGCTGATCCCCGACCGGCCGGAGGCCCGCCGCCACCTGGCCTTCGGGTACGGCGTGCACCAGTGCCTGGGCCAGCAGCTCGCCAGGATCGAGCTGCGGATCGGCTACCGGGCGCTGTTCGAGCGTTTCCCCAGTCTGCGGCTGGCCGTGCCGGCGGCCCAGGTGCCGGTCAAGGACGACGCCTCGGTGTACGGCGTCAGGAGCCTCCCCGTCACCTGGTGACCGGCCCGCTCACAGGACGGCGAGCGGGGTGATCGGGCTGCCGGTGCCTCCTTCGATGCGCAGCGGCGCGGCCACGAACACGAACTCCGTCCGGCCGGCCGCGCCCAGCTCTTCGAGCCAGAGCATCTCGACCAGGTGGACGCCGTGCCGGTGGAGCAGGATGAGGTGCAGGTCGTCGGCGGCGCACTCGTCGGCGAGCTGCCGGTCGTTCAGGCCGCCGATCGCCGCGTTGTCGCAGGCCACCGCCGACACGTCCTGGGCGGCCAGCCAGGAGCCCGCCTCCGCCGACAGCCCCGGCTGCCCCGACCAGTACTCCTCGCGCGACCGCTCCCAGATCAGCGGCCAGCCCGTACGGATCACCGCGACGTCCCCGGGGCGCGGCGTGGCGATCTCCTGGAGCAGCCGGGCGGGGACGCGGAAGCCGGCCGGCAGGTGGTCGAGCCCGAGGCGCCGGGGCACGTCGAACAGCACGCCCCTGGCCACCACGCCGCCCACGTGCTCGATCCCGCACCGGGTGGCGCCGTAGGAGCGGACGCGGACGGCCGGGTGGCCGTTGTAGAGCAGGTCGCCGGTCCACATGTGGCACAGCGCGTCCATGTGGGTGGTGGTGCCGTGGTGGGTCACCAGCAGGGCGTCGTCGGCCACGCGCAGGCCGTCGCCGACGGGCCGGGCGCCCGCGGCGTAGTCGCCGCCGTCCACGGACATGAAGTGTTGCGGCAGCGGACGGCCCCGCAGGTGCGGGACGGTGGTGGGCGCGGCCGAGGAGGTGGCGCCCCTGATCGGCATGGCCAGGCTCAGCACCTCGCCCGTGACGGCGCTGCGCAGGGCCTCCAGGACGACGGCGGGGGTCAGCAGGTTGAGGGTTCCGCGCTGGTCGTCTGGGCCGAATCGTCCCCAGTTGTTAGGCTCGTGCACCAAGTAAGCGCTTCCTTTCTTGCGGAGGTCTGATGTACTGCGATCCCCGGTTCTCCCGCGTGCGCGAGGCGTTCGAGCGGAACTTCGCCGAGGGCGAGGAGCTGGGCGCGGCGGTGGCCGTCTACCTCGACGGCGAGCTGGTCGTGGACCTGTGGGACGGGGTCGCCGACCGGCACACGGGACGGGCCTGGGAGGCCGGCACCCCGGCCTTCGCGTACTCGTGCACGAAGGCGATCGCGGCCACCGTGCTGCTGCGGCTCGCCGAGCGCGGCCTGGTGGACGTGGGCGCGCCGGTCGCGGACGTCTGGCCGGAGTTCGCCGCCGGGGGCAAGGAGGCGGTCACGGTCGAGCACGTGCTGACGCACTCCTGCGGGCTGCCGGTGATCGAGACGCCGGTGCCGGTGGAGGAGTTCGAGGACCAGCCGGCCGTCGCGGCCCGGCTCGCCGGTCAGACGCCGCTGTGGGAGCCGGGGACGGCGCACGGGTACCACGCGTTGACGTACGGCTTCCTGGTCGGGGAGGTGGTGCGGCGGGTCACCGGGAAGTCGGTGGGCGAGCTGGTGGCGGCGGAGATCGCCGGGCCGCTGGGGCTGGACCTCTGGGTCGGGGCCCCCGACGACGTGATCCCCCGCGCCGCCCGCCTCAAGGCCCCCACCCGCCCCCGCCCCTCCCCCGAAACCCCAAGGGATGCCTCCGAAACTCCCGCTCCCTCCGGCGGAGGGGTCGGCGTCGGTGGGGGGCGGGATCTGCTGGGCGAGATGAGCCGGGCGGCGCTCGATCCCGGCAGCCTGATGAACCGGGCGCTCGGCAACCCGGCCATCCGCCTGCTCGAAGGCGGCGCGAACAACCCGGTGATCCTGCGCGCCGGATGGCCCGCCGCCGGGGTCGTCACCACCGCCAAGGGCCTGGCCGGGTTCTACCGCGCGCTGGTCGGCGGCGACGTCCTGACCTCCGCGACCCTCCAGGACGCCCTGCGCCCCCGCGTCAGCGGCCCCGACCGCGTGCTGTTCATGGACACCACGTTCGGCCTCGGCTACATGCGCCCGTCGTTCACGTTCCCGATGCCGTCGCGGACGGCGTTCGGCCACTCGGGCATGGGCGGCTCGCTCGGCATGGGCGACCCCGGCCGCGGCCTGGCCTTCGGCTACGTGATGAACCGGATGGCTGACAGCCTCACCGGCAACCTGCGCGGCCTGCGCCTGATCGAGGCCGTCTACCGCTCCCTGTGACCCCACGGCGCTCGTCACTGCATGGTCACGCCGCCGCTCACCGACAGCGTCTGGCCGGTGATGTAGGCGGCGCGGTCGGTGCACAGGTACGCGATCAGCCCCGACACGTCGGCGGGCGTGCCCAGCCGCCGCAGCGGGATCCCCTTGGCGATCTTGTCCACGAGCCCCGGCTCGGCCTCGGACACCCGGCGGAGCATCGGCGTGTCGGTCGGCCCCGGGCAGACCACGTTCGAGGTCACCCCGCCTTTGGCGGCCTCGCGGGCGAGCGTCTTGGCCAGGCCGAACAGGCCCGCCTTGGTCGCCGCGTACGCCCCCTCGCCGCCCGACCCGGCCCTGGCGCCGTCGGAGGAGACGAACACCAGCCGTCCCCAGCCCCTGGCCGTCATCCCGGGCAGCAGCAGCTTGGTCATGAGCATCGGGCCGCGCAGGTTGACCTGCCACATGAGGTCCCAGTCCGCCGGGTCGCTCGCCGTGAACGGCCGCACGATCGACACCCCGGCGTTGTGCACGAGCACGTCCACGGGCCCGGCCTCGGCGCAGAACGCCTCGACGGAGCCGGGCGAGGCCAGGTCCACGGCCAGCGCCCGCGCCCCTGCCAGCGCCGCGGCCGTCCGGCGGGCGCCCGGCAGGTCCACGTCGGCGACGACGACGCGGGCGCCGAGCGCGGCGAGGTCGGTCGCCACGGCCGTGCCGATCGCGCCCGCTCCCCCGGTGACGACGGCGACGCGGCCGTCGAGGCGCAGGCCGTCCATCACGTCCACGCCTTCGCCAGGTCGGCCGCGGCGACGCGGGTGGCCAGCAGGCCGACCGTGTTCCGCAGGACGGCCTGCGCGTAGTCCTCGGGGATGCCGGCCACCGCGTCCTTGACCACCGTCACCCGGTAGCCGAGGTTGACCGCCTCCAGCGCCAGCCCCGGGATGCCCAGGTTGAGCGAGACCCCCATCGCGACCACGGACGAGACGCCCAGGGAGCGCAGCGTCATGTCCAGCGAGGTGCCGGTGAACGGCGAGAACCCGTGGTGCCGCCGGCTCTCCAGATCGCCGTCCTCGCGCAGATCGGGCAGCACCTGCACGGCGGCCGTGCCCTCCAGCATGTGCGCGGGGTCCTTGAGCAGGGAGACGATGAACGGGCAGTTGCCGGTGTGCGAGCCCGCCCGGTCCGGCCGGAAGGCGGCCGTGCAGTGGATCACCGGGAGGCCGGCCGTTCTGGCCGCGCGCAGGACGCGGGCGGCGTTGGGCACGACGTCGTGGCGGGCACAGGCCGCCACCAGTTCCGGAAATTTCGTGAGATCGCCGACGACGCCCCGCTGCATCTCCATCACCAGCACGGCCGACCGCTCCACCCGCAGCCTCCATTATTTAGCCGAGCGCTTGCTTGGGCAAGCCACAGCATAACACCGCCCCCACGACATCACTTTTCTCCGCAAAGACGGAAATTTCTCCAGACGTGACAACCCACACCCCGGGTGAGACCGTCGAATGCACGACGGCCTGCCTGATGGGGGTTGGACTTGGTCCCTGGTTACCGTGAAGTTCGCCAGCTCGGCGCGGGCCGCACCGGCCGCGTGTTCCTCGCCACCTACCAGTCCACCGGCGCCTACGTCGCGATCAAGTACCTGAACGCCACCCTGCGCAGGGACCCCGAGTTCATGGACCGCTTCAGGGCCGACACCCACCAGCTCGTCGAGATCGACGACGCCGACGTGGTCCGCCTCTACGAGTACGTCGAGACGCCCGACCGGGCCGCCGTCGTCATGGAGCTGGTGGACGGCGTCTCGCTGCGCACCTTGCTGGCCGAGCACGGCCGCACGGCTCCGGAGGCGGCGCTCGTCCTGCTCAAGGGCGTGCTGGCCGCCCTGGCCGTCGCGCACGAGAGAGGCGTGCCGCACCGGGACGTCAAGCCGGAGAACGTCCTGGTCCAGGCGGACGGCACGAGCAAGCTGGCCGACTTCGGCGTGGTCGTGCACGCCGAGGAGCCGGGGGTGCCGGCGGGGAGCCCGGCGTACATGTCGCCCGAGCTGTGGACGCAGGGACGGGCCGGACCCTCGGCCGACCTGTACGCGGCGGCCTGCCTGCTGTTCGAGGCGGTCAAGGGGCGGCCGCCCTACCGCGCGTACAAGGAGGGTCAGGACGGCGAGCAGGACGTCGCGGCACTGCGGGACCTGCACCTGATGGAGCCGGTGCCGCTGGAGGTGGTCCCGGACGCGCTGCGCGACCTGCTCAGACGCGGGATGGCGAAGGACCCGGCGCTCAGGTACGCCTCGGCCCGGCAGTTCGCGGCCGAGCTGGAGGAGGACGCCGTCGCGGCGTACGGGCCCGGCTGGGAGCAGCGGGGCCGCCGCCGGCTCGCCGAGCTGGCCACGCTGCTCGCGCTGCGCTTCCCGCTGGCGGCCACGACCGAGCGGGAGACGCGGTCCCCGGCAGGGGTCCGGAGCCGGGCGGTGCGGCTGCCCACGCTGCCGCCGCACCTGTGGGTGGCGGGCGCGACGGTGGTCGCCGTGGCGATCGCCCTGATCATCTCCGGCGGACGGTTGTCGCCCGGCGCGGGCACGATCCTGATGCCGCAGCCGAAGCCGTCGGGCGAGCTGAATCCGGCGCCGGTCGACGCCCACACGCCGACCCCCCGGAGGAGCGCGCCCGCCACGGACCGCGGCAGTGCGCCCCCGCGCGCCACCGGCGGGCCGCGCGTCCCCACCGGCCCGCCGCGCGGGTCCGCCGGCCCGCCGCCGGTCCCGACCAGCGCCGCGCCGCCGGTGCCGACGCAGGCGCAGAGCGGGACCGCCCCGCCGCCGCCGGCCGTGCGGGAGGCGAGCATCACCCGGTGGAGCGGCTCGGCGGGCGCGATCAGCGTGTCCGCGGACGGCACGGGGCCGGTGCGGCTGCGGATCGCGTACACGCGGCGGCTCGACGACGGGCCGGTCGCCACCGTGCGGCAGGAGACCCTCACGCTGCGCGGCAGCACCGCCTACACCAGCGGCGTCCGGCACGATCCCGGGGACGTGGGCTGCGGGGTGCGGGCCTACCTCGGGATCGTCGTCATGACCGAGCCGGCGGCGGTCAACGGGCCCCAGGTCAGCGAGGTCGCCGTGGACGGGCCCACCTGCCCCACCCCGACCCGCTCGGGCCCGGCCACGCCGTCCGGCACCCCGGCGGCCCCGTCGACCCCGTCGACCCCGTCGGCCTCGACGTCCTCGGCCGGCGGGCGGCCCGTCGCGCGTCCCACGCAGGGACCGCCGTCCCCGTCCGCCGGGACCTCTCCGGAGTACGCCCTCCCGCCCGCCTCCCCGGAGGGCGGGCTGGTGCCCGGCGAGTAGGGGCGCGGGCCCTTGTCGGCCAACCAAGCGTGCGCTAGCTTGGCAGCGATGAGCGGTGACACCTCCCCCACCGGCGCGGGGACGCGTGGCGAGCTGGTGATCCGGCGCTGCGTGTCCTGCGGCCGCCGCGGCTGGCTGCCCGAGCCGTCCTGCCCGGCGTGCGGCGGGGACGAGCAGGCCGCCGAGCCCGCCGAGGGCACGGGGACGGTGCACACGTTCACCGTCGTGCACCGGTCGTTCGCGCCCGGCTACCGGGGGCGGGAGCCGTACGTGCCGGCGTGGGTGGACCTGGACGAGGGGGTGCGCGCGTTCGGGCACGTCGTGGGATGCGCGCCGGAGGAGGTCCGCGTCGGGATGCCGGTGCGGGTGACGTTCGTGGACGATCTGCCGCATTGGAGGCCCGCATGAAGCTCGGCAACGTGCTCATCCCCGTCGCCGACCTGGACGAGGCGATCGCCTTCTACGGCCTGCCGGTCACGTTCAGGGACGGCGACAGGTTCGCCGCGCTGGACGGCGGCGGCGTCACCGTGGCGCTGGCCGGACCCGCCGAGCACGTCACCGCGTCGGCGGCGCCGTCGTACAAGGTGGACGACGTGGCGGCCACGGTGCGCGAGATGGCGGCGCGCGGGGCCGAGGTGGTGCGCGCGCCCGAGGACGGGCCGCACGAGAGGCGGGCCGTGCTGCGCGACCCCTCAGGAAACACGTTCGTGCTCTACTCGCCCCTCTGACCTGGAGGCACCCCCATGGCGCGATCACCCTACGGCAACTACGGCCACGCGATCCTGACCGCGGGAGCGCTGCGCACGCCCGACCGGGTGGCGCTGACGTACTGCGGCGAGCGGAGCTTCACCTACGACGAGCTGAACCGGGCCGTCAACCGCCGCGCGAACGCCCTGCTCTCGGCCGGGATCGCCCCTGGGCAACGGGTGGCGGCGCTGCTCAACGAGACGCTGCTGGTCGCCGAGGTCTACCTCGCCCAGGCCAAGATCGGGGCGGTGACGGCGGCGCTCAACCCGTACTGGCCGGTCGAGACGCTGCGGGCGGTGGTGGCCGCCTCCGGCTGCACGGCCTTCGTGTACGACCCCACGGTCGCCCAGGTGGTCGAGGAGATCAGGGACTCCCTCCCGGACGTCACCACCTGGATCGACGCCGGCGAGCTGACCGGCGGCCCGGAGGAGGAACCGCCGCTGGGCGGCTTCCACGACGACCCGCTGGCCCTCTACTACACCTCGGGCACGACCGGCCTGCCCAAGGCCGTCGTGCACACCCACGCCTCCTCCCTGGCGACCGCCCAGATCTGGCTGGACGTGCCGCGCGGCCCCGACTCGGTGTTCGGCACCGGCGCGATCATCTGGGGCATCGGCTTCCCCGCCATCGTCGGCCCGGCCCTGTACGCGGGCATGCGCCTGGTGCTGGAGCAGGACTGGGGACCGGCGAACTTCCTGCGCGTGGTGCCGCGCGAGCGGGTCACGCACGTGTCGCAGATCCCGTCGTTCTACACGGCGTTGCTGGGGTCGTCCGAGCACGAGGGGGTGGACCTGTCGTCGATCCAGGTGATCATGCTGGGCGGCGAGCCGCTGACCGCGACCATGCTGGACCGGATCAAGGCCAGGCTGCCCGGCGCCGGGGTCTACTCCTACTACGGGCAGACCGAGGCGCCGTACACGTGCATGGGCCGCGTGGACGACGGCTCGACGCCGCTCGGCTCCTCCGGACGGGCGCGCACGGGCAACGCCGTACGGATCACCGGCCCGTCCGGCGCCGCCGTGACCGGCGAGGTCGGTGAGATCAACCTGGCCGGGCCGCACCGCATGGCGGGCTACGACGGGCCGGACGACCACGGCGTGCTGCGCGGCGACTGGTACGTGGGCGGCGACCTCGGGACGCTGTCGGCCGACGGCGTGCTGCGCGTCCTCGGCCGCCGCGAGGACTCGATACTCAAACACGGCCAGTGGACGCAGCCCGCCACGATCGAGGAGGCCGTCTCGGCGCTGGACGGCGTGGCCGAGGCCGGCGCGGTGGGCGTCCCCGAGGGGGCGGCCGAGCAGCGGGTGCTGCTGGCGGTCGTGCCGCGCGCCGGGCAGTCGCTGGACGCCGCCAAGCTGTCGCTCGCCCTGGCCGACACGCTGCCCCCGCACCAGCGGCCCGACCACATCGTGGTGACCGGCGAGCTGCCGCACTCGCAGGACGCCTCCGGCGGCCCCGGCAAGCTGCTGCGCCGCCGGATCCGCGAGCAGCACGGGCACCTGCTCGGGTGAGCGTCCAGGAGCGCGAGGGCCGGGACGGTCCACGGGAGCACGAGGTCAAGGCGCTGGTCGCGGCGGCCGGGGTGCCGGTGCCGCGCGGGGTCGTGGTGCGCGACCTGGACTTCACGGCGGCCGGGGAGCTGGCCGGGCCGCTGGTGCTGAAGGCGTTCGGGCCGGGGCTGGTGCACAAGTCGGAGGCGGGGGCCGTACGGCTCGGCCTGCGGGCGGACGAACTCGCGGCGGCGGCCGGGGAGATGCGTTCGCGGCTCGACGTGGAGGGGTTCCTGGTCGAGGAGCAGGCGCCCGCCGGGGTGGAGCTGATCGTGGGGCTGGTCGGCGATCCTGGGTTCGGCCCGGTGCTGCTGGCCGGGCTGGGCGGCGTCTGGACGGAGGCGCTGCGCGACACGGCGCTGCGGCTCTGCCCGATCTCCGAGCGGGACGCCCGGCTCATGCTGGACGAGCTGCGCGGCTCGGCCCTCCTGCGCGGCCACCGCGGCCGGCCGCCGGTGGACGTGGACGCCGTGGTCAAGCTGCTCATGACGGTCGGCGGCCATGGCGGGCTGTGGGAACGGCTAAAACTGGGCGAGTTCGAGCTGAACCCGGTCATCGCCACCCCTTCCGGCGTGACCGCGGTGGACGCCCGGTACCTGCCCGGCGAGCCCCGCCCGTCCGCCGCCCGCGCGCCGGCGGACTTCCTGCCGCTCTTCGAGCCCCGCGCGGTGGCCGTCGTCGGCGCCTCCGCGAGCAGGCCGAACTTCGGGAACATGTTCCTCGACTTCTACAAGGCCGCCGGCGTGCCGCTGGTGGCCGTGCACCCGTCCGCCTCCGAGGTGGCGGGGGTGCCCGCGGTGCCGTCGCTGGCCGCCGCCGGCGTGGACTACGCGCTGGTGGCGGTGCCCGCCGAGCGGTGCGCCGAGGTGGTGCGGGAGGCGTCGGGCGTCCCGTACGTGCAGGTGATGAGCGGCGGGTTCGGCGAGGCGGGACGCGCGGACCTGGAACGCGCGCTGGCCGGGGCCGCCCGCGCGGCGGGCACCCGGCTGCTCGGGCCCAACTGCATGGGCGTGTACTGCCCGCGCGGCCGGCAGACGTTCGTCGGCGGCGGCCTAGGACCGGCCGGGACGGTCGCGCTGATCTCGCAGAGCGGCGGGCTCGCGGGCGAGGTGATCAAGGTCGGGGAGCGACGCGGGCTCGCGTTCAGCCGGGTCGTCACCGTGGGGAACGCGGCCGACGTGACCCCCGCCGAGCTGCTGACCTGGCTGGCCGGCGACTCCGAGACCCGGGCCGTCGGGCTCTACCTGGAGGATCCGCGCGGCGGCCGGGAGCTGCACGAGGCGCTGCGCGCGGCCGGGCTGCCGGTGGCGCTGCTGGTCGGCGGGCGCAGCTCGCAGGGGCAGCGGGCGGCGCTCTCGCACACCGGCGGCATGGTGGGCGACCTGCGGGTGTGGGCGGCGGTCGCGGCCCAGACGGGCACGGCGCTGGTGTCCTCCCAGGACGACCTGATCGGCGTGCTGGCCTTCTTCCAGGCGCACGGCTCCCGCATCACGGACGGCGACCGGGTGCTGGTGATCGGGCCGAGCGGGGGCGCGGGCGTGCTGGCGGCCGACGCGTTCGACCGGGCGGACGTGCGGCTCGATCCGCTCCCGGACGGCGTGCTCGACGGGCTCGGCCTGGCCGTCGCGGGCAACCCGCTGGAGGTGCCGGTGGGTCCGCGCGGGCGTCCGGGGCTGGTGGCGGAGGTGATCGAGGCGATCGTACGGCGGGAGCCGTACGCGGACGTGGTCGCCCACGTGAACGTGCAGAGCTTCTTCACCTACGGCGACGCGGCCGAACCCCTGTACGCCTACACGCGGGCCCTGGCCGGCGCGCAGGAGGCGCTGCCGCGCGTCAGGATCACGCTCGTCACCAGGAACGGCGAGTGCGCGCCCGCGGGCGTGGAGGACGAGGTACGGCGGATCGCGGCGGCGGCGGGCGTCCCCGTCTACCGCTCCATGGAGGCGGCCGCGGCGGCCGTCGCGGCAGGAGGTAGTCGTGGGACTGCTTGACGGCAAGGTCGCGCTGATCACGGGTGGGGCCAGGGGCATGGGCGAGTCGCACGTGCGCCTGTTCCTCGAAGAGGGCGCGCGGGTGGTCTTCGGCGACGTGCTGGAGGAGGAGGGCAAGGCGCTGGCCGCCGAGACCGGGGCCACGTACGTGCGGCACGACGTGCGCAGCCCCGGCGAGTGGCGGCGGGCCGTGGACACGGCCACGGAGCTGCACGGACGGCTCGACGTCCTGGTGAACAACGCCGGCATCCTCGCCTACGGCCGCATTCAGGACATGGCTCCCGAGGACTTCGACCGGGTGATCGACGTGAACCTCAAGGGCACCTGGCTCGGGGTCAAGTCGGTGATCGACCCCATGAAGGCGGCCGGGCGCGGCGCCATCGTGAACATCTCCTCGATCGAGGGCTTCGTCGGGGCGGAGGGGTTGTCGGCGTACGCGGCGTCGAAGTTCGCGGTGCGCGGGCTGACCAAGTCGGCCGCGCGGGAGCTGGCCCGTTTCAAGATCCGGGTGAACTCGGTGCATCCCGGCGCGATCAACACGGCGATGGCGGTGAACCCGGACCTGATGGCCGAGGTGGACGCGGAGGCGTTCGTGAAGTCCATGGTCATCAAGCGGTTCGCGAAGCCGGTGGAGGTCTCGCACGTGGTGGCGTTCCTGGCCTCGGACCGGGCCAGCTACTGCACGGGGAGCGAGTTCACGGTCGACGGGGGGCTGCTGACGGGGGCGGGCTACTAGGCTTCCGTGACTCCTTTCTAGTCGAATCATACGTTTTAGGCATGTCTGGCGGCTTGGTTGAGCTGCGGTTATGCGCCCGGTGATGTCTTTGCCTGCTCTTGGGGTGTGCTTGACCTTGGTCACGAAGCGGTAACCTCGCAGCGCACGACACCACAGGTTTCCGGTTTTGCCACACATGTCCCGGGTTACCCCCGCGTACCCCGGTATGTGTGGATAAATCCGGATCTTGACCGGAAGGTTCCCCCATACTTCCATGACGCCCGAGATGCAGAAGTACATCGACCTGCTCGAAAGCCAGCTCGGCTACTCCGAGAAGGCCGGCGCGTACACCAAGTTCGGCGACTGGTACGGCAAGACCGTCGAGTTCGACGCCGACTACTCCGCCGCCCCCTGGTGTGACATGTACCTCTCCTGGGCCGCGCACAAGCTCGGCTTCCAGGAGTGGATCGGGCAGTTCGCCTGGACCGTACGGCACGCCGAATGGTTCAAGGCGCAGGGCGCGTGGGGGAAGACGCCGAAGCCCGGCGCGTTCGTCTTCTACGACTGGAGCGGGACCGGCAAGATCGACAACATCGACCACGTCGGCATCGTCACGCGGGTCGAGGGCGACACGATCTTCACCATCGAGGGCAACATCGACGGCGGCGTCGCCAAGCGCAAGGAACGCGACACCAGCAAGGTCGTCGGCTACGGCTACCCCGAGCGCATCAAGGCGCGCCTGGACGAGGAGGCGGCCCAGAAGCGGGCCGACGAGCAGGCGGCGCAGTCCGCCAGGCCCGGCGACGTGGGAACGCTCCAGCTTCCCGGCGACGCGCTCAGCTCCCTGATCCCGCACGTCGAGCAGGAGCGCACGGGCGAGGTCCCGCTCGCCGCGCGGCCGAAGGGCAAGGCCGACAAGACTGCGAAGACGACGGCGTCCTCGCCTGCCGCGTCCCCGGCCGTGCCGTCACCGTCCGCCTCGCCCGCGACGGCGGCGGCGCCCGCGCCGACGACGGCGGCGGGGAGGTCGGCCCAGAAGTCCAAGCACGCCAAGGCGACGACCGCCGACACCACGGCCGCCACCGCCGAGCCCCTCCCCACGCTGGTGGACGCCTCCTCGCCGGGCTCGCTGTCCACGATCGCCTCCCCGACGCTGGTCGGCTCCGCCCTGATCGCCGCCCTGGCCCTCCTGGCCCTGGCGAAGACCCGTCAGCAGCGCCTTCGCCCGGCCACCGCGTCCGCGAAGACCGCCCGGATGCGCGGCGCCGCCACGGCGATCGCCCCTCTGAACCTCTCACCGGCGGAAGGCGTCGCCCTGAGCCCCACGGCGGAGGTCGCCGCGCTGCTGGGCGCCGCTTCGCCGGACAGCGGCACGACGGGCGTCACCGTGCCCGCTCCGGGGACGCGCTCCAGGCGCGGCTCCCACGCCGCCCCCTCCCGCCACCGGCGTCGCCGCAGGCCGTCGGACCCGCGCCACGAACCCACCCACCCCACCCCACACCGCTCCCCCCTCGCCTCCACCCCGCCCCCCGTCTCCCCCGCCCCCACCCGGACGAGCCACTTCGAGCACCCGACCGGCCGTCCCGAGCCCATCCGGACGGCCCGCTCCGAGCACCTTGTCGGCTCTCCCGAGCCCGCCCTGGCGGCGTGGTTCGAGCTTTCCGCTCCTGTTCCCGAGCGCAGCCCCGCGAGCGGCGGGTTCGAGGGTGACGGGGATGCCTTCGAGGCGTTCACCGACCGGACGGCGCCGCCGCGGCGGCTCGACAGCGCCTCGTTCCGGCCCGCCCCCGACACCGCGCCCTTCGCGCCCACGTTCGACACCGGCCCGATGGTCGCGATCTCGCTCCCTCCGGCGACGAGCACGTTCAGCGCCTTCTCCCCCAGCCCCCGCCCGGGGGCGGAGGTCGCCGCCCGGACGAGGACGACGTCGCACGCCGCGGAGGCGTCCGGGATCGGCGCGACGTACCGGGGCCGTCGCCGTCGCAGCGAACCCGTCGCGTACGCCCCCGGGCCCGCCGCCTTCGCGGACGAGTTCGCCCCCTTCACCGCCGACGCCACCCCGCGCGGCCGCCGCCACCGGCGCACCGCGTCAGCCGCGTCCGCCGCGTCCGCCGCAGCCACCGTGGGCCCCATGGCCCCGCAGAGCGTGTGGAGCCCGTTCCAGCCGACCGGCGGCGGAACGAGCACCGTCGAGACGTTCGTCCAGGACGCCCCCTTGCGCGGCCGCCGCCACCGCACCCCCACCCGCGAGCTCGTCAGCACCCCCGACTGGGAACGGCAACCCGCCTGAGACGGCCGGCCCCACGCCCTCAGGTGACCCCGTACTCGGCGGCGAAGGCGGCCAGGCGGGTGACCGCGTCGCGGCTGCGCGTCCACGGGCGGACGATCAGCCGTTCCACCCCCAGCTCCGCCCAGGACGCCACCTCCCCCGGGGAGCCCAGGGCGTACGCGTGCGCCGTGACCGGCACCCCCGCCCCCAGCCGCGCGACCTGCGGCCTGATCGACTCGATGGTGTGCGGCATGCTGATCCACCCGTCGCACAGCCGGGACGCCCGGCGCAGCGCCGCCGCCGACTCCCCACCGGCCAGCACCGGCAGCCGCCCCTGGACGGGCTTGGGCTCGAAGGCGACCTCGGGAAACCGGTAGAACCGTCCGGAATGGGCGACCACGGGCTCGGTCCAGAGCCGCCGGACGACCTCTATGGCCTCGTCCAGGCGGGCGCCGCGGGTCTCGAAGGGCAGTTCGGCCGCCGTCCACTCGCCTCGGTACCAGCCCGCGCCCACGCCGCAGACGGCCCGTCCGCCCGACACCACGTCCAGGGTGGCGAACGCGCGGGCCGACACGAACGGGTGGCGCAGGGCCAGCAGGTGCACGGCGGTGCCGAGCCGGACGCGGGTGGTGAGCCCGGCCAGCCAGCACAGGTAGGCCGGGGCGTCGAACAGCGGGGTCGTCGGCTTGATGCCGGGGTCCTCGGTGCCCGGATAGACGGCGAGCGACAGGTCGGTGGCGAACACCAGGTGCTCGGGCAGCCACACCGACTCGAACCCCAGCTCGTCGGCGGCCACGGCCACGTCCTTCCAGGCGTCCGGATGCAGCAACCCCAGCGGTACGCCGTACTTCACACGCACCTCCGCAGACCGCCGCCGGGCGGGACGCCGTGCTTCACGGATACCTCCGCAGGTCGCGGGTGTGCAGGGCCGCGCGGACGCGTTCGCGGTGGGCGGCCGCGGTGCCGTGCGCGGCCGCCAGGGACCAGGCCCGTGCGAGCCAGAACCGCAGGTCCAGCTCCTCGGTGTAGCCGATCGCCCCGTGGGTCTGCAGGGCGACCCGGGCGGCCAGGGTCGCCGCCTCGCCGGCCGCGGCCTTGGCGGCGCTCACGTCCCGCTCGGCCGTGGGCGCGTCCCGGTCCACGGACAGCGCCGCGCGGTGCACCAGCGGCGCGGCGAACTCGACGGCCACCGCCACGTCGGCGAGCTTGTGCCGGACGGCCTGGAAGGACCCGATCGCCGCGCCGAACTGCCTCCTGACCCCCGCGTACGACACCGAGACCGCGAGCAGCTCCCGCGCGACCCCGACGAGCTGGGCGGCGGTCGCGACCGTGACGGCCCGCACCGCGAGCGCCACCCGATCCGCGCCGCCCCCGCCCCGTCCCCAGGACCAGCCGGGATCGGGACGGTCCGGCGACTCGAAGGCGACGGCGAACACCGGCCGGCACGGGTCCACGCCCGGCACCGCCGTGAGCCGCGCCTCGTGCCCCGCCGTAACCCGGACCCCACCTCCCGTACGCGCCACGACCAGCACGTCGGCGAGATCGGCGTCCGCCATGTACGCCTCCCCCGGCAGCGCCACCCCCACGCACACCCCGCCCGAGGCGAGCTTGGGCACGTGCGGCACCAGGAACGCCGCCGCCACCGCCGTCTCCACCACCGGCCCCGGCAGGCACGCCCGCCCGGTCTCCTCGACGGCGGGCAGCACGTCGGTCAGCCCGAGCCCGAGCCCGTCGAGCTCCGGCGGCAGGAGCAGCCCGAAGAACCCCAGCTCGGCGAGCCGGTCCCAGGCCGGACGGCGTTCGGTCCGCAGCGCGCCGGGCGGGCAGTGCGCCCGCAACACGTCGCGCACGGTCGCCCCCAGGGCGAGTTGCTCGTCGGTGAAGGCGAAGTGCATGAGGGCGACTCCAGAGGGGTCATCGGGGCAGGCCCAGGACACGCTCGGCGATGATGTTGCGCTGGATCTCGTTGGTGCCCGCGTAGATCGGCCCGGCCAGCGAGAACAGGAAGCCGTCCAGCCAGGGTGTCCCGCCGGCGCGGTCGCCGAGCAGTTCCAGGGCCAGTTCGTGCATGCGCAGGTCCAGCTCCGACCAGAAGACCTTGCCCATGCTGGCCGCCGCCCCGATCTCGGCCCCGGCCATGATCCGGCGGGCGGTGGCGAAGGTGTGCAGCCGGTACGCCTCGGCCGCCGTCCAGCAGCGCGCGGCCTGGTCGGCGAGGACGGGGCCGGCGTCCGCGGCCAGCTCGACGAGGCGGTCGGCGGTGGCGAGGAAGCGGCCGGGGCTGCGCAGGGTCAGGCCGCGTTCGGAGGAGGTGGTGGACATCGCGATCCGCCAGCCGTCGCCGGGCTCGCCGAGCACCATGGAGTCGGCTGCGAACACCCCGTCGAAGTGCAGCTCGGCGAACCCGGGCAGGCCGTCGAGCTGCGCGATCGGCCGGACGGCGACCTCGTCCAGGGGGAAGAGGAAATACGTCAGGCCCTTGTGCCGGGCGCCGGAGGTGCGGAAGAGGCCGAAGCCGTGGGAGGCGTGGGCGGCCCGGGAGCTCCAGGTCTTGTGGCCGTACAGGCGCCAGCCGCCGTCGGCGCGTTCGGCGCGGGCGGTGAGCGCGGCGAGGTCGCTGCCGGCCTCGGGCTCGGACCAGGCCTGCGCCCACACGTCCTCGGCCGTCGCCATCCGGGGCAGCCAGCGCCGCCGCTGCTCGGGGGTGCCGAACCGCATGAGGCTGGGGGCCAGGAGGAAGATGCCGTTCTGGCTGACCCTGGCGGGGGCGCCGACGGCCCAGTACTCCTCCTCGAAGATCAGCCATTCGATCAGGGACGCGCCGCGGCCGCCGTGCTCGCGGGGCCAGGAGACGACCGACAGCCGCTCACCGGCCAGCAGCGCCTCCCAGGCGCGGTGCGCCTCGAAGCCCTCGGGGGTGTCCATCGGCGGGAGCCGCCGCGGCGCGTGGGCGGCCAGCCAGTCGCGAACCTCGGCGCGGAAGTCCAGCTCGGCCGGGGAGAAGTCGAGATCCACGAAACCAACCTAGCGCACGCTTGGTCTGCTGGCCAGGCCGCCGTCCGTGCGCCTGGGGTGGGCGTCGCGCAGGGTCTATGGAACGCGAGGGCGCCCACCTCGCCCTGGCCCTGCGACGCCCGCTCGCCAACGCCACCACCTGAGCCGGGGGCTACAACCCGTAGGCCCGCCTGAGCGCCGCCAACCGGGTCTCCCGTGCCCGCCTGCTCAGCGCGGTGTCCGGCACCATGGCGTCGAACCCGTGGAAGGCCCCCGGATAGAGGTGGAACTCGGTGGACACCCCGGCCCGCGCCAGCCGCTGGGCGTAGTCGATGTCCTCGTCCCTGAACACCTCCAGCTCGCCCACGTCGATGAACGCGGGCGGCAGCCCCGACAGGTCCTCGGCCCGCGCCGGCGCCGCGTACGGCGGGACGTCCGGGCCGCCCGTCCGCTCGCCGAGCAGGGCGGACCAGCCGTAGAGGTTCGCGGCCCGGTCCCAGACCACGGCCTCGGTGAACTCCCGGCTCGACGGGGTGGTGTTGCGGTCGTCGAGCATCGGGCAGACCAGGAGCTGGAAGGCCACCTCGGGGCCGCCCCGGTCGCGGGCGAGCAGCACGGTCGCGGCGGCCAGCCCCCCACCCGCGCTGGCCCCGCCGACGGCCAGCCTGGCGGGGTCGATGCCCAGCTCGTCGGCGTTCTTGGCGGTCCACACCAGGCCCGCGTAGCAGTCCTCGACCGGCGCGGGGTGCGGGTGCTCGGGCGCCAGGCGGTAGTCGACGGAGACCACCACGACGCCGAGGCGCTCGACGTAATCGATCATCGTGGCCTCGTCGACCTCGGGCACGCCGACGATCATGCCGCCGCCGTGGATCCAGTAGAGCCCCGGCCTGCCGGTGCCCTCCTGGGCGGGACGGTAGAGGCGGACCCGGACGTCCGGTTCGCCGTCGGGGCCGGGGACGTGGCGGTCCTCGACCAGCACCTCGCTCTCGGCGGGCGGCATGGCGGCCAGCATCGCGTTGATCTGGGCCCGGTACCCGGCCAGTTCCTCCGCCGTGAGGGTGGTCACGTCGAAGGTCGGGAACGGCGTGCTCTCCAGGGCGGCACGCAGTTCCGGATCGAGGTTGGGGTGGAACGCCATGAGGACTTCCTTCCACGGAGGGGCCTGCCGTACCCCTCGATGATCGGATCCCGCACGGGGGTGCGGCAACCGCCATCCGGTTGCCGTTGCGCGCGCGGCGCCCGCCGCTCGGCGAGGTCAGGCGAGCAGGTCGACGACCCGCTCGGCCAGGGGCCCGGCGCTGGCCGGGTTCTGGCCGGTGACCAGGCGGCCGTCCGCGACCACCTGCGGCTGCCAGTTCGCGGCGGGCTCGTGCCGGGCGCCGCGCGCGGTCAGCGCGTCGGCCAGCAGGAACGGCACCACGTCCGCCACGCCGCGCGCGCTCTCCTCGCTGTTGGTGAAGGCGGCCACCCGGCGGCCGTCCACCAGGTGGGAGCCGTCGGACAGGGTCAGGCCGACCAGCGCGGCCGGGCCGTGGCAGACCGCCGCGACCACGCCGCCGCGCTCGTAGATCTCGCGGCCGACGCGGGCGACGTCGGGGTTGTCGGGGAAGTCCCACATGGTGCCGTGGCCGCCGGCGTACAGGACGGCGTCGTAGGCCGCGGTGTTCACGTCGGCGAGGCGGGCGGTGTCGTCGTCCAGGCCGGTGGCGAGGAAGGCGGCCTGCGTGGGGTCGTCCGGGTCGTGGCCGTCGCGCGGCGGGCGGCCGCCGGCGACGCTGGCGACGTCCACCTCGAAGCCCGCCTTGGTGAAGATCTGCCAGGGATGGGCCGCCTCGGGGACGTAGTATCCGGTACGCTCCACGCCGCCGAGGTCGTCATGGCTGGTCAACACGATCAGGATGCGCTTGCTCATGCCGTCGAGCATGCCCGGCGAGACCCATTAGTAACAAATCGTGAAATATCGGTCCCGGCATCAGAATGGTGATATGTCGCCACTCTCGCTGGACCTGCTGCGGACCTTCCTCGCCGTGCACAGGACCGGCTCCATCACGGCCGCCGCGCAGACGCTCGGCCTCTCGCAGCCCGCGGTGACCGCCCAGGTCAAGACGCTGGAGGCGACCCTCGACCGGCCGCTGTTCGACCGCCTGCCGCGCGGCGTCGCGCCCACCCCCGCCGCCGACGAGCTGGCCCGCAGGGTCGCCCCCGCCCTCGACGCCCTGGACGAGGTCGCCGGCTCGGAGCTGCCCTCGGACGAGGCCGTGCACCTGGGCGGCCCGGCCGAGTTCCTGTGCGAGGAGGTCATGCCGATGCTCGCCCCGCTCGTACGCGACGGGCTGCGGCTGCGCACCACCCTCGGCCTGGCCGACGACCTGCTGGCCGACCTCGCGGCCGGACGGCTCGACCTGGTGCTGTCCACGATCCGGCCCCGGGTGCGCGGCGTCCAGGCCGACCCGGTCTACGACGAGGAGTTCGTCCTGGTGGCGGCGCCGTCCCTGGTGGGGGCGCTGCCGCCCGGCCGGGTCGGGCCCAAGGAGCTGGCCGGGGTCCCGGTGGTGGCCTACGCCGAGGACCTGCCGATCGTGCGCCGCTACTGGCGGACCGTGTTCGGGCGGCGTCCGTCGATGGCCGCGCAGGTCGTCATCCCCGACCTGCGCGGCGTGCTGAGCGCGGTGCGGGCCGGCATGGGCGTCTCGGTCCTGCCCGCGTACCTGTGCCGGCGTGACCTGGCCGAGGGCACGCTGGTCGCGCTGGCCGAGCCGCCTGAGCCGCCGATCAACACCGGCTACCTGGCCGTACGGTCGGGGGCGCTGGCCAGGTCGGCCGTGGCGCGGGTACGTGCCCATCTGCTGGCGGCGTTCCGGGCGGCGCCGCCGTACTGAGGACGAAGGTGGATGACGAGCGATCACCGTGGGCATGCTGGGCAACATGTGTCATTCCACCGACAGCCGACCGCCCGCCCCGCCGATCCGGGGCGAGGTCGCCGCGCACGAGCAGATCACCCTGACCTCCGCCGACGGCACCCGTTTCATGGCCTACCGCGCCGACCCGGCCGAGCCGAACGGCCGCGGCGTGGTGATCATGCCGGACGTGCGCGGCCTGCACCCGTTCTACCGCGACCTCGCGGTGCGCTTCGCCGAGGCCGGGTTCCGCACGATCGCGATCGACTACTTCGGCCGCACCGCCGGGACCGACGACCGCGGCGACGACTTCGACCACATGCCTCACGTCGACCGGCTCAAGCTCGACCAGGTGCAGGCCGACGCCGCGGCGGCGACCGCCGAGCTGGCCGGCGACGGCCCGGTGTTCACGGTCGGCTTCTGCATGGGCGGCGCGCTGTCGTGGCGTCAGGGCGCGGAGGGCAACGGCCTGGCCGGCAGCGTCGGCTTCTACGGCGCGCTGCGCTTCATCGACGAGCCGACGACCGGGCCGGGCGCGCCGCTGCTGCTGCTCAGGGGCGGCGCGGACAAGGTGTCGAGCCCGGAGGAGTTCGAGGCGTACACCGCGGCGCTGGACCGGGTGGGCACCGAGCACGAGACCCACGTCTACGAGGGCGCGCCCCACTCCTTCTTCGACCGCTCGTTCAAGGAGTGGGAGGACGTCTGCCAGGACGCCTGGCGCCGCGTCCTGACCTTCACCGAACGCCACTCAGCCTAGGTACGCGGCCCGCACCACCGGGTCGTCGCGCACCTGCGCGGGCGTCCCGGACGCGATCACCCTGCCCAGGTCCAGCACGACGATCCGGTCGCAGCTCTCCATCACGAAGCCCATGTCGTGCTCGACCAGCAGCACCGTCGTGTCCAGGGCCCTGACGACCTCGCCGAGCCGGGCGGTCTGGGCGGCGTCCAGACCGGAGGTGGGCTCGTCGAGCAGCAGGAGCCTCGGACGGTCCGCGAGCGCGCGGGCCAGCTCGACCATCCGGCGCTGCCCGACCGGCAGCGCGGCGGCGTACGCGTCGCGCAGCGGGGTGAGCCCGCACAGGTCGAGCACCTCGGCCACGCGCGCGCCGCGCTCGCGCTCGATCCGCCGCCGTCCCGGCCACCCGGCCAGGTCGGCGGCCAGCCCGCCGCCACCGCCGTGCCAGTCGAGCGCGGCCAGCACGTTCTGGGCCACGGTGAGCCGGCCGAACACCTGCGTGCGCTGGAACGTCCTGCGCACGCCGGCCCTGGCCCGCCGGAGCGCCGACACCCCGGTCAGGTCGCGCCCGTCCAGCGCGACCCGGCCCGCGACCGGCCTGCGCAGCCCGGACACCACGTCGAACAGCGTGGTCTTGCCCGCGCCGTTCGGCCCGATCACGCCGCAGACCTGGCCCGGCCCGGCCTCGAACGACACGCCGTCCAGCGCCCTGACGCCGCCGAAGGCCACGGACACGCCCTCCACCGCGAGCATTCACCTCACCCCCAGGTAGGCGGCGGTCAGCCGGTCGCCGTCCACCTCCGAGCGCGGGCCCGTCCAGGTGACGCCGCCCAGCCGCATGAACGCGACCCGGTCGGCGACGGCCAGCGCCTCGGTCGCCTTCTCCTCCACCAGCAGCAGCGCCACGCCCCGGTCGCACAGCTCGGCGAAGACGTCGAACACCTGCCGCACCACGAGCGGCGCGAGGCCGAGCGACGGCTCGTCGGCGATCAGCACGCGCGGCGGGCGCACCAGGGCCGGGGCCAGCGTGAGGAGCTGCTGCTCGCCGCCCGACAGCGCGCCCGCGGCCACCGTACGGCGGGCCGCGAGCTGCGGCAGCCGCTCGTAGACCGGCCCGGGATCGTCCAGCCAGGTACGCAGGTTCTCCTCCACGGTGAGCCCCGGAAAGACGCCCCGCCCTTCGGGGGCCAGCAGGACGCCGGCCCGCGCCCGCCGGTGCGCCGGCCAGGCGGTGACGTCCACTCCGTCGAGCAGGACGCGGCCGGCGCTCACCGGCAGGTCTCCGGCGGCGACGGCGCACGTGGTGGACTTGCCCGCGCCGTTCGCGCCGAGCAGCGCCACCACCTCGCCGGGCCGCACCTCCAGCCTCACCCCGCGCAGCACGGTGCAGTCGGCGTAACCGGCCACGACGTCCTCCAGCACGAACAACGCCCGACCGCCTCCGGCGGCGACCTCCGCCCGGCGGGGCACGACGTGGGGAACCGCGGGAGCCACGGCGGGCAGGCGGCGCCGGGCGCGGGCCTCGGCGAGCTGGGTGAGCACACCATCCGGATGCCGGGCCAGGATCATGCCGCCCGCCCCGAACAGGATCGACCCCACGTGCGCGGACAGGCCCCAGGTCGCCAGCAGCTCGGGCACGGCCACCGCGACGAGCCCGCCGAGCACCGCCCCGCCGATCCTGCGCACGCCCTGCAGCACCACCACGGCCAGCCACACGAACCCGGAGAACGCCGGCAGGTCGGTGGCCGTGATCGACCCCTTGGAGATCGCGAACAGCACCCCGCCGAGCCCCGCGATCCCGGACGCCAGCACGAACAGCACGATCTTGGCGCGCGGCGCGGACAGCCCGGAGGTGACGGCCGCCGCGGGCGCCGACCGTACGGCCAGCACGGCCCGCCCGGACGCCGACCGCTCCAGGTTCCGCACCAGCAGCGCCACCAGCCCGATCAACGCCAGCAGCACGACCACCCGCACCCGCGGGTCGGAGGTGTCGGCGACGCCGAGGCCGAGCGCGGGCAGCGCCCAGCCGATGGTCCCGTTGCTGAAGGCGTCCACCTGGAACAGCACCTGATCGGCCAGCAGCGCCAGGGCCAGCGTGGCCAGCGTCAGCACCCGCCCGCCCAGCCGCAGCGCGGGCAGCGCCACCACCAGCCCGACGGCCCCCGCCGCGACCACGCCCAACAGGATCGCCACGACGAACGGCCACCCGGAGGCGAACGCCCACCCACAGGTCAGCGCCGCCATGGCCGCGAAGGCGGCCTGCGCCAGGTTCACCATGCCGCCGATCCCGGTCACCACCACGAACGAGCAGAAGATCAGCGCGAGCACCAGCCCCTGGGCCGCGACGCCCACGTAGTACTGCGGCCCGAGCAGCGCGAAGGCGGCCAGCGCGGCCAGCCCCGCCGCCCACGGCAGCCGCCTGCGCCAGGCCGGCACCCCGGCCAGGTGGTCGGGCGGCGGGACGTCCTCGGCGGCGCTGCCCGCCACCCGCTCCCGCGACCGGTTCAGCAGCACCAGCCCGGCGAACAGCAGGAGCACCGGCACGGCGGTGCGCAGCCCGGTGACCTCCTCCAGGAAGTCGGTGTACCCGGCGACCAGGTTCTGCACGACCCCGAGCGCGAGCCCGGCCGCGAACGTCCAGGGGATCGAGCGCAGCCGTCCGAACACCGCCGCCGTCGCCGAGGCGAACAGCAGCACCGTGTACGCCGTCGCGTCCAGCCCGAGCACGGGCGCCGCCAGCACCCCGGCCAGCCCGGCGAGCCCCGATCCGAGCATCCAGGCCAGCGCGGAGGTGGCGTCCACGTCGATGCCCCGCAGCGTGGCCAGGCGGCGGCGGTCCACGGAGGCGCGCATGCGCAGCCCGTACGGCGTGTGCCGCATGAACGCCCACAACCCGGCTGCCGCGACCGCCGAGAGGGCGAAGGTGATGAGCTGGTCGCTGTCCAGCCGCACCCCGAGCGGGTCGAACCCCTGGGCGGGGTGGGGGCCGACGCCGCGCGGCAGCGAGGTGGCGTCCGTGGCGGGCAGCCCGGCCAGGTCCACGACCAGCAGGCCGAGCGCGGGCAGCGCGATCGTGAGCCCGATGGTGGCGACGATCTGCGCGGTCTCCCCCGCCTGGGCGAGCCCGCGGAACATGGCCCGGTGCAGCAGGTAGCCGAGCGCAGGCGCGAACAGCCCGGCCGCCACCAGCGCCGACAGCCAGGCGGGCAGCCCGGCGGCGGCGGTGAGCTCGTAGAACACCAGGGCGGCCAGGAAACCGACGGCGCCGTGGGCGAAGTTGAACACCCCGGTCGCCGCGTACGACAGGGTCAGGCCGGAGCCCATGATCGCGAAGACGGCCCCGGTGACCAGGCCGCTGAGCACGTACTGGAGGATCATTTCAGCGGCACGTTGTCGAAGCAGGCCATCCTTCTGGCCACCTGGAAGGCCCCGCCCGCCAGCTTGACCAGGGCGCCGCAGCCGTTCGGCTCGCTGTGGTCCCTCGGGTAGCGGATGCGGCCGAACCCGGGGTTCTCGTAGAGGTAGTCGCCGTTGGCGGTGGCCAGGAACTTCTCCCTGGTCAGGTCCTTGCCGGTGCGCTTGAGGACGTCGAGGAAGATGTCGGCGGCCCAGTAGCCGATCGCCAGGTGCTGGGTGAGCGCGGTGCCGGGGGCGACCTGCTCGACGTCCTTCTTGAGCTGGGCGATCTCGGGCGCGGGCGACTCGAACGGCTCGAACATGGGCGCGGCGATCACGCCTTCGAGCGCCTGCGCGCCGGCCTGGTCCTTGAGGATGGCCACGTCGTAGCTGGTGGCGTCGGTGAGCACGCCCTTGTAGCCGGCCCGCTTGAGCGCCGCGTAGAGGCCGACGTTGAACTTGGTGCCCGCGATCACCGAGACGACGACGTCGGGGGCCTTGCCGCCGTCCGAGGTCATGATCTTGTTGACGTACGGGAGCCAGTCGGGGGGCGGGGCGGCGGCCGGCAGGCCGGAGTTCACGCCGACCAGCTCGAACCCGGCGGCGGTGAACGACTGGGAGATGGTCGTGCCACCGTACTTGCTGCCGCTGGAGTCGCTGGTCTGCACGTAGACGCTCTTGCCCGCCGCGCCGCCGAGCAGGTCGGCCATCTGCCTGCCCCACCACGTCTGGGAGCCCGCCCCCTGCTTGGGGGCCAGGCAGCCGTTGTAGCCGAACCCGGTCCTGGTGCCGCACCACTGCGGCCCGGTGGCCCAGCCGAACCAGGGGACGCCCTGCTGTTCGAGGAAGGCCGCGCCGCCGAAGTTGGGGGCGTGCACCGGGACCAGCGCGAACACCTGGTCCTTCTGGACGAGTTTCTTGGCCGCCGCGTCGCCCTTGGCCGCGTCCTGGGCGTCGTCCTCGGCGCCGATGAAGTCGATCTTCCGGCCGTGCACGCCGCCCTCGGCGTTGGCGCGGGCGAACCTGGCCTTGGCGCCGATCTCGGCGTCCCTGGTCGAGTAGCCGCTCGCGCTGGTCTTGGTCAGCACGCCGCCGATCTTGATGGTGGTGTCCGTCACTCCCGTGCCCGACTGGGCCGTACCGGTCTGCTGGGCCGCGCAACCGGCGGCGAGCAGCGTCAGTGTGAGCGCGGCCGCGCCCCGCCGTACCATGTTGTTCTCCCTCGCGACTCGGCCTAGCGCTCGCTTGGTTTCGCTGAGCGTAGATTTGCCGGGGAGGGGTGTCAACGGGCTCCCGAGCAACCGCTTGCTCGTAGCCCGCGCGCCGGGCTAGCGTGGGCGCATGCTGATGCGCGCGGCCGTGCTGACCGGGTTCCACGCCCCGATGGAGATCCGCGACGTCGAGATCGACGACCCCGGCCCCGGCGAGGTCCGTGTCCGGATCAAGGCCTCGGGCGTGTGCGGCTCCGACCTCAAGGCGATCGACGGCAAGAGCCCGGTGGTGAGCGCGCCGCCGTTCATCCTGGGGCACGAGAGCGCGGGCGTGGTGGAGAGCGTCGGCGCGGGCGTCACCACCGTCCGGCCGGACGACCACGTCATCATCGCCATGAGCGGCCCCTGCGGGCGCTGCCGCCACTGCGGCTCTGGCCGCTTCCACCTGTGCTCGGGCCCGCTGCGGCTGCCCACCATCATGGGCGGCCCGCCCAGGGTCACCCTGGACGGCCAGGAGACCCGCCGCTTCATCGGCATCGGCTCGTTCGCCGAGTACGCGGTGGTCACCGAGGCCATGTGCGTCAAGATCGCCAAGGACGCCCCCTTCGCCGCCATGTGCCTGCTGGCCTGCGGCGTGATCACCGGCGTGGGCGCGGTCCTGAACGTGGCCCAGGTGCCGCCGGGCGCCTCGGTGCTGGTCGTCGGCTGCGGCGGCGTGGGCCTCAACGTCGTCCAGGGCGCGGTGCTCGCCGGCGCCACCACGATCATCGCCGCGGACGTGGCCGAGCAGAAGCTCAAGCTGGCCGAGCGCTTCGGCGCCACCCACCTGCTCACCCCCGGCGACCTGCCGGACCAGGTGGGCGCGCTGGTACGCGGCGGCGTCGACTACGCCTTCGACGCGACCGGCGTCCCCGGCGTGCTGGCCGACGCCTTCGCCGCCACCCAGCCGGGCGGGACCACCGTCATGGTCGGCAGCCCGCCGCGGGGCCACGCGATGGAGCTGGACACCGGCCTGCTGTTCTCCTCCCGCCGCCTCATGGGCACCCAGGGCGGCGACGCCGCGCCGCACCGCGACCTGCCCATGCTGGCCGGGCAGTACCTGCGCGGCCGGCTCGACCTCGACGGCCTGATCACCGAACGCCTGCCCCTCGACCGGATCAACGAGGCCGTCGCCCACGTCCGCCAGGGGACGGTCGCCCGCACCGTCATCACGTTCTGAGCCCTCGCTATTCTCAGTTCCTTCGGAACAGCGGAGGAGCCCCCATGTCGTACCCCGAACAGCGCTACCTGGCCGAGACCGGCGAGATCAGCGGCACCCTGCGCCCGGCGGAAAACGGCCCCGACCTGTCGATGGCGACCGGCACCCGCGTCCACTACCTGGGCACGGGCGGCTCGACCAACGGCGCCTTCGGCCTGTACCGCTGGGAGATGGGCCCGCGTCCCGGAGGCGCGAGCCCGCACTTCCACCGGACCATCACCGAGTCCTTCTACGTGCTGACCGGCAGCGTCCAGCTCTACAACGGCGCCACGTGGGCGAAGGGCCTGCCCGGCGACTTCCTGCACGTGCCCGAGGGCGGCATCCACGCCTTCCGCAACACCTCGGGCGAGCCGGCCTCGATGCTGGTGCTCTTCACGCCGGGCGCGCCGCGCGAGGCGTACTTCGAGGAGCTGGCCGACATCACCCACACCGGCCGCGAGCTCACCTCCGAGGAGTGGGTCGAGCTCTGGAACCGCCACGACCAGTACCCGGTCTGACCAGCCGCGGGGACGGCACGCGGGTCCGCCACCGGCCGGCCCGCGCCCGAGCGCGTACTGTGAGCGGGTAATCGCCCACAGTGAGGGAGGTCCGCATGCTCGTCAGAGGAGCCGTCGCGGCCGGCCTGCTCGCGGTCCTGACCGTGGGCGGCGCCGGCCCCGCCGAGGCCCGCTACCGCTACGACTTCCGCAGCCGCGAGGTGGTCATCTGGAGCGAGCCGAAGAACGGCGCGACCCAGCTCGGCGTGGGCCGTCCCGGCGACGGCTTCGACTCCGACCGGTCGGAGGAGCACGAGCTGTTCCGGTGCGACGAGGCGTTCGACAGCACCCTGTGGCACCACGGCACCGACTCCACCACCGGGGTCGTCGGATGGGTGCCGGCCTGCCATCTCGACGACCCCGACTGACCGCTCCGACCGCTCGCCCGCGGGCTCAGCGCCCGGCGCCCACCGGCTCCTGCACCCGCTCGTCGCTCGACGCCGGGTCGTCCTCCTCGTGCCCCTCGACCGACAGGTTCGGCAGCAGCCGGTCCAGCCAGCGCGGGCACCACCAGTTCGCCCGGCCGAGCAGCACCATCGTCGCCGGCACGAGGAAGCCGCGGATGACGGTCGCGTCCACCGCGATGGCCACGGCCAGCCCGACGCCGAACGTCTTGACCATCGCGTCCGGGTAGGCGATGAACGCCACGAACACCGCCACCATGATCAGGGCGGCCGAGGTGATGACCCGGCCGGTCGAGCCGAGCCCCTCGGCCACCGCCCGGCTGTTGTCGCCGTGCCGGGCGTGGGCCTGCCGCACCGCCGTCAGCAGGAACACCTCGTAGTCCATCGACAGGCCGAACAGCACCGCGAACAGCATCAACGGCACGTAGCTCTCGATCGGCACCGAGAAGAACACGGTCTCCAGGTAGGAGGAGTCCATGGGGGCGTCCATGCCGACCAGGCCGCTGCCGAGTCCGATCGAGAACACCAGCGCGAGCGCGCCGAACGCGGCGCCCAGGGACACCAGGTTCATCACCGCGGCCTTGACCGCGACGACGGGCGCGCGGAAGGCGAACAGCAGGAGCAGGGCGCTCAGCAGCACGACCACGCCGATGACCAGCGGGGTGCGCTCGTTCATGCGGTCGCCCGCGTCGGTCATCCCGGCCACCTTGCCGCCGACGTGCACCTGGACGCCCGGGATCGAGACGGCCCTGACCTGCCTGACCACCTCGGCCGCCCTCGGGTCGCTCGGGGCGTAGTCGCTGATCGTCTGGAGCAGGACCGAGCGGCCGGAGGCGTTCAGCTTCGGATCGGCCACGTGGGCGACGCCCTCGACGTCGGCGACCGCGTCGGCGATCCGCCGCACGGTCACGTCCCCGGCGCCGGAGACCTTCTCCGGCAGTTCGGCGACCACGATGAGCGGGCCGTTGCTGCCGGGCCCGAAGGCCGTGGCCATCAGCTCGTACGCGCGCCGCCCGGCCGAGTCCTTGGCCGCGTACCCCTCGTCCAGCGGCCCCAGTGTCAGCGCGAGCGCGGGCGCGGCCAGCGCGGCGAGCACGAGCACGCTGCCGATGAGCACCCGCCACGGCCTGCGCGCCACCCACGCGCCGAGCCCGGCCCAGCCGGCGCCCCCGCCGCGGTTGGACGAACGCCCGCGGATCAGCGGCACCTTGAGCGCGTTGACGCGGTGGCCGAGCAGCCCGAGCAGGGCGGGCACGAGGGTGACCGAGGTCAGCACGGCGAAGACGACGGAGATGCCGGTCACCCAGCCGAGCGTGCTCAGCAGCGGGAACCCGGCCAGCATCAGCGCGCTCAACGCGATGATCACCGTGCCGCCGGCGAACACGACGGCCCCGCCCGAACTGGCCACCGTCCGGCGTACGGACTCCACGACCGGCACCCCGTCGGCCAGCAGCTTGCGGTGGCGCGACAGCAGGAACAGCGCGTAGTCGATGCCGACGCCGAGCCCGATCATCGTGGACATGATCCCGGCCTGCTTGGGCATGTCCACGACGTACCCGAGCAGGCCGATCACGCCGAGCCCGGTCGCGACGCTGACCAGCGCGGTGAAGATCGGCACCATCGCGGCCACCAGCGTCCCGAACGCGAAGACCAGCACGAGCAGCGCACAGATCACGCCGATGATCTCGCTCGGCCCGGTCTTGATCTCCTTGCTCGCCGGGTTGGAGTCGTCGGCGGGCACCACTTCCAGCCCGGCGTCCCTGGCCGGGGCGGCGGCGTCGGACAGGGCCCGCGTGGCCTCGCCGGCCTTGTCGGGGTCGTTGCCCTGCATCTTGACGGTGATCACGCCGATCTGCAGGTTCGAGGCGATGCCGCCCACGCGGAAGGGCGTGTCCACCTGGACCACGTGCGGCATCGTGCGCATCGCGGCGACCGAGCGCTCGACGGCCTGCTTGCGCGGCGCGTCGGTGAGCTTGCCGTCCGCGGAGTACAGGAGGAGCTGCACGGTTCCGCCGGTGGCGTAGCCGGGGCCGAAGCCCTCCTTCATCAGGTCGTGCGCGCGCTGCGCGTCGGTGCCCGGGATGGAGGCGTCGTTGCTGACCGGACGGCCGAGCGCGAGACTGCCGCCCATCAGGCCGACGGCCAGGACCACCCATAAGGCCAGGACGATCCGCCCGTGCCGCGCGCACCAGCCACCCAGCCGACCAAGAAACCGCGTCATCGCCCCGCCCCTGCCCGACGCCCGTCCTGTACGGTCGTACAGGACTACGATAAAACGGAGGACGCCGGAAATTCCGGATTCCGTGGGAAATGAGACGATGACCACACCCGACGACACCCGCTCCCGGATTCTGGCGGCCGCGCGCGAGCTGTTCGCCGAGCGCGGCTACGCGGGCACCTCGCTGGCCGACATCGCCGCCGCGGTCGGGCTGACCAAGACCGCCGTCGCCTACCACTTCCATCCCAAGGACCGGCTGGCCTCCGAACTGCTCTCCCCGGCCGCGGCCGAGATGATCACCCTGCTCGACGCCGACCATCCCGACCGCAAGGCGTTCGTCGAGGCCCTGGCCGTCTTCGCGGTGCGCCACCGCGCGGTGATCCGCCTGTTCATGGAGGACCTCGCGGCCGACGAGCCCGTGCCGGCCGGCTCCGAGCGCGCGGTCGTCGGCACGTTCAGGGACGAGATCTTCGCCAAGCTCGCCGGCGAGAACCCGGGGCCCGAGGCCAGGGTCAGGTGCTGGGCCCTGCTCGGGGCGCTCCAGTGGGGCGTGGTCAAGACCATGGACCTGCCCGAGGAGCAGGTCACGGCGGTCATGCTGCAGTCGGCGCTGGCCTTCTGACGGCTCCCGCCGATCAGCTCCTGCGCGGACCGACCGCGGCGGAGGTCCCCCGATCACAGCCCCGTCGAGGGGTCGACGGCGGGGCCGGTCGGGCTTTGCGTGGGCTCCTCGGGGCCGGGCCCGCCCTGCTGGCCGGACACGCCGACCGTGATCACGACCACGTCCCCGGACCCGGCGCAGGTCCCCGGCGCCAGGCTCTGGCCCAGGACGGTGTCCGCCTTGGCGTCGTCGTCCACGACCTGGGTGCGGGCCCGTACCGTGAAGCCGGCCGCGACCAGCTCGGCCCGGCCGTCGGCGCGGCCCTCCCCCACCACGGACGGCACCTCGACGCCCTGGCGGGCCACCGTCAGCGCCACCGGGGCGCCACCCGGCACCCGGGCGCCGGCCTCGGGCCGCGTCGCGAGAACCTGGCCGTCCGGCTGGTCGGAGCACGATCGGGTGACCGTCCCGGCCGTGAGCCCGGCGGCGGTGAGCGCCGCCTCGGCCGCCTTGCGCTGCCGCCCGGCGACGGACGGCACCGGCACCCCCGCCGACACCTCCAGCGCGACCGCGCCGCCCCGGCCCACCACGGTCCCGGCCGCCGGACGGCTGCCGAGCACCCGGCCGATCTCCTTGACCGAGTCGGTTCTGGTGACCGCGCCGACGGTGAGCCCGGCCTGCTTGAGCGCCTTGACCGCGTCGGCCCGGTCCAGGCCGGTCAGCGGCGGAACCGCGACCGTCGTCACCGGCCGCCCGACTGTCGGCCCGCCGGTGGGCTCGACGGCGGGCGCGACGGTGGGCACGCGCTCCCGCTCCGCCGGCTTCCCGCCCGGCCGTGAGGAGGCGCGCGCCGAACCCGCCGGGCTCGGCGGCGCCGCCGGCAGCACGGACGCCTGGCCGGAGCGGTGGCCGTTGAGCGCGGGCACGATCACGGTGAGCACGACCGCGGTCACCAGCAGCGCCGCGCACACCGCCACGACCGCCTGCACCCATCCGGCCCCGCGCCCCCGGCCCTGCCGGTCCGGCGCGCCCGTCCCGGCCCGCGTCCTCAGGCCGTCCGGCGGGCCCGCCTCGGCCGGCGGCCTCGTGCCCTGCGCGGTCGTGGGGAGCTCGGGGCCGCCGCCCGTCCGCGAGCGCAGGTGGTACGCGCCGGCCGCGCCGGTGACCTCGGGCTCGGCCAGCGGCACGGGCGGTCGCTGCCCGGGGACCAGCGGCACGTCGCCGTACCCTTGATCCGGCGAGTCCGCCTCGCCGAGCAGCGCGAACAGCAGCTCCCTGCTGGACGGCCGGTTCCTGACGTCCTTGTCCAGGCAGGCGGCGACCAGCACCCGCAGCCGCCCGTCCAGCCGGCCCAGCTCGGGCGGCGCGGTCAGGATGCGGTGCAGCACCGGCGCCACCGAGTCCTGGCCGAACGGCGCGCTCGCGTTGGCCGCGAAACACATGGTCGCGCCCCAGGAGAAGACGTCGGCCGCCCCGGTCACGGCCGAGGCGGTGATCTGCTCGGGAGCCATGTACGCCGGCGTGCCCACCCCCCTGTTCGTCACCGTGGCCGCCGCGTCCAGCGCCCTGGCCAGGCCGAAGTCGATCACCCGCGGCCCGTCGGGCCCGAGCAGCACGTTCTGCGGCTTGAAGTCCCGGTGCACGATGCCCGCCCGATGGATGGCGGCCAGCGCGGTCGCGGTGCCGACCGCCAGCCGTTCCAGCGCGCCGCCGTGCCGCGGGCCGGTCAGCGAGACCTCCCGGTGCAGCGAGGGCCCGTCGACGTACTCGCTCACGATGTACGGCCGGCCCTCGTCGAACCCGGCGTCGACCACCTGGGCCGTGCAGAACCTCGCCACGTGCTTGGCCAGCTCCACCTCCCGCAGGAACGCCCCTTGCTCGTCCCCGACGGGCCCGTGCAGCAGCTTGACCGCGTACCTCTCCCCGCTGTGCCTCTCCCCGCTCCTCGAACCGAGGAACACCGCGCCCTGTCCGCCTTCACCCAGTCGCCCGGCGAGCTCGTACTCGCCGAGTCTGTGCGGGTCCCCCGTTCTGAGCGGCTGCGCCGTTGGCACGGGGCGCCTCCCCTCGCCGCCACCCCTTCTTGCTCTCCACTGAAGGCAACGGGCCGCGTTCAGTCAACCGTGCGCACCGCAATCGCCGCCTGACCGTGACACAGCCGGTCAGGAGGCCCGGGAGACCTGGCCCGCGTACATGACGGCGCCGTCGTCCGATCGAGTCACCTTGACGGAGAACCGGTTGGGGTCGTCCGAGGGGACGACCCGGACTGTTCCGGCGTGGCACGCCTTGCCGGTGACCTGGCCGAGGGCGAACACGACGGCGCTCCTCGTGGGGGTGAGCCGGCCGGAGCAGTGCAGGTCGGCGCCCCAGCGCATGGTGGATCCGCCGTCGGCGCGCAGGCGCAGCTCGACCGGGAAGATCCGGCCGGCCGTGGGGTGCTCGGCCGATCCCGTCCAGACGCCGTCCAGGGGCGGGACGGTGGGGTTTCCCGGCGGGGGCTCGCCGGTGGTGGCGTGCGTGGGGGTGGCGCCCTGGTCGGCCGTGCCGTTCCGGGCGTCCGCCGGGCCCGGGTCCTGCGCTCCGCGCAACCAGAACACGACCCCGGCGACCACCACCACAACCCCCGCCACCGCCACCAGCCACCCCCGCCGAGCCTTCCCGACCACAGTGGCAGGCGTCCTTTCGGGAAAGGTGGCGGAAGCACTTCCCGCCGCGACAGCGGACATCCCTTCGGGGAAGGTGGCGGGGGTTTCGTCAGGGGAGGTCGAGGGGGCGGTGGTGGGGGGCCGTTCATCGGGGGTGGCGGCTTGGGCGCCCGAGGGGAGGACGTCGCCGGTGCCGGCGTCCTGGCCGAGCAGCGCGCGCAGCGTCTCCTCGGCGTCCGGACGGTCGCGCGGGTCGCGGGCCAGGCACGCCTCCACGATCTCCCGCAACCGCCCCGACAACCCGCGCAGGTCCGGCCTGCCGTACAGGATCCTGGCCAGAATCTCCTGGTACGTGTCCGCCATGTACGCATGCCGCCCGCTGGCCGTGTACGCCACGGTCAGCCCCCACGCCCACATGTCCGCGGCCGGCCCGGCCGGCTCCCCGTTGATGCGCTCGGGCGACAGGTAGGCCGGCGTGCCGATGGGCGACCTGGTCGTGGTGGCGGCGGCGTCCATCAGCCGGGACACCCCGAAGTCGATGACCCGCGGCCCGTCGAGGCTGAGCAGCACGTTGCCCGGCTTGAGATCGCGGTGGACGACCCCCGCCCGGTGGATCGCCCCCAGGGCGGTGGCGGTGCCGATGGCCAGCCGGTCGAGCGAGCCGCCGAGCCGGGGCCCCCGCGCGACCACGTGCTCGCCCAGCGAGGGCCCTTCGACGTACTCGCTGACCAGGTAGGGGCGGTCGCCGTCGAGGTCGGCGTCCAGGAGCTGGGCGGTGCAGAAGGCCGCGACCCGGCGCACCGCCTCGACCTCGCCGAGGAACCGGCGACGTACGTCGGCGTCCTTGGACACGCTCGCGTGCAACAGCTTGATCGCGACCTGCGCCCCGGCCGGCGAGTGACCGAGGAAGACGACGCCCTGGCCGCCCTGCCCGAGCCTGCGCGAGAGCCGGTACTCCCCCAGCCGGCGGGGGTCATCAGCGCGGAGCTCGGACATAGGGCGTCATTATGGCACCGCCTACAGCAGGCCGGCATAGGCGTCGAGGGCGCGCAGGACGACGTCCGCCGGGCCGCTCGGCAGGGTGGCCACGGCCTCCTCGATGCCGAGGCCGGCGAAGTAGTCGAGCTTCTCCCTGGTGGGCAGCGTCCCGAACGGGATCACCCTGGCCATGGGCCGCCCGGCCTTCTCGCACGCCTCGCGCAGCGCGGGCAGCGCGTCCTTGATCCCCTTGCCGCCGATGGGCATCCAGCCGTCGCCGTACTCGGCGATGTGGGCGAACAGCTTCGGCCCGGCGGCGCCGCCGAGGTAGACGGGCAGGTCGCGGACGGGCTTGGGCCACGACCAGGACGGTTCGAGCCCTTCGACGTCGGCCACCTCGTCCCGCCAGAAGGCCCGCATGGCCAGCACGTTGCGCCGGACGACCTCGCGACGCCGCCCGTACGGCACGCCGTGGTTCTCGATCTCCTCGACGTTCCAGCCGAACCCGACGCCGACCACCGCGCGCCCGCCCGACAGGTGGTCGAGCGTGGCCAGGGCCTTGGCGGTGACGATGGGGTCACGCTGGGCGGCGAGCAGGATGCCGGTGCCGACGCGCAGCCGCCGGGTCGCGGCGGCGGCGAAGGAGAGCGCGACCAGCGGGTCCAGCGTGCGCTTGTACTCCTCGGGCAGCTCGTCCTGGCCGCCGGCGGGCGGCGTGCGGCGGCTGACCGGGATGTGGGTGTGCTCGGGCAGGTAGAGCGAGTCGAACCCGCGCTCCTCGGCCGCGGCCGCGAGGTCCTGGACCGGCATGGCCAGATCCGTGGCGAACATCGTGACACCCAGCCTCATACGGCCTCCTCATGTCAACCAAGCGATTGCTCGGCTAAGATTTCCAGGGTAGCTTGCAAGGCGACGTCCGCGGAAAGAGGTTCCCGGTGAAGTTCTCTATCTTCCTGAACCCGCAGATTCCAGGCTCTGGATACGCGGCCGAGGAGAACGCCAAGGCACGGCGTCCCATCGGACGCGACACCGAGTCGTATCAGCGGCTGCTGCACGAGGTGCGGGAGATAGCCGTCCACGCCGACCAGGTCGGGTTCGACGCGCTGATGATGACCGAGCACCATTTCCACTCCGAGGGGATGGAGTTCTCGGTCAATCCGCTGATGTTCCTCACCGACCTCGCCGCCCGGACCGAGCGCATCCTGCTCGCGCCGCTCGGCATGGTGCTGCCCGCCTGGGACCCGATCAGGGCCGCCGAGGACGTGGCGCTGCTCGACCAGTTCAGCAAGGGCCGCCTGCGACTCGGCGTGGCGCGCGGCTACCAGAACCGCTGGATGAACGTCCTCGGCCAGCGCTGGCAGGCCGCCGCCGCCCGCTCCGACGGCTCGGCCTCGGACACCCGGAACTTCGACGTCTTCGGCGAGGTGCTGAAGATCATGAAGATGGCCTGGACGCAGGAGACCCTCCGCTACAAGTCCGACGTGCTGGACTACGAGGTGCCGTACCCCTACGACGGTATCGAGGGCTGGCCCGCGATGGAATGGACCAGGACGTTCGGGGCGCCCGGTGAGGTCTCCGACGACGGGAAGATCCAGGCGATCTCGGTCTGCCCCCGGCCGTACCAGAACCCCCATCCGGAGCTGTGGCAGCCGTTCACGATCTCCGACCGGTCGGTCATCAGGGCCGCCCAGGAGGACATCCTGCCGTGGATGTTCACCCCCAACCCCGACGACCACGCCGCCAAGGCCAAGCTCTACCAGGAGGAGTCGGCCCGGCAGGGCCGCCACTACAAGCTGGGCGAGCACACCGGCATCCTCAAGATCGTCGGCATCGCGGACACCACCGAAGAGGCGATCAACACCTTCGGCCGCAGCATCCCCAAGGACTTCGCCGCCTTCTTCGGCCCGTTCGGCTACCTGGAGGTGCTGCGCAAGAAGGAGGACGAGAAGCACAAGCCGATCTCCCCCGAGAAGGGCGACGCCAAGCGCATGAACGACGTGGAGATGGCGCTGTTCGGCACCCCCGACGACGTCAAGCGCGGCATCCAGCGCATGCTCGACCGCATGCCGGACCTGGAGTGGTTCGGCCTGTACATGCAGGGGCAGCAGGGCGTGCTCCCGCTGGACACGGTCAAGCGGAACCTGGAGATGTTCGCCACCAAGGTCGCGCCGGAGTTCCGATGAAGATGTGGCTGGGGGCCTCGTTCGCCCCGACGGACCAGTTCGTGGAGCTGGCGCGGGCGGCCGAGCGCTGCGGTTTCGACACCTTCACGCTGTCGGACCACCTCTTCTACGCCGACTTCGCCTCCCGCTACCCGTACTCGCGGTCGGGCGCGCCCCGCTGGACCGCCGAGACGCACTGGCCCGACGTGTGGGTGACGATCGGCGCGATGGCCGCGGTGACCACGACGCTGCGCTTCTCGCCGAACGTCTACATCGCCCCGGCCCGCGACCTGTTCACCGTGGCCAAGCTGGTCTCCACGGCGGCGGTGCTGTCGCGGGAGCGGGTGACGTTCGGGGTCGGGGTGGGCTGGTGCGAGGAGGAGTTCGCCGGCACCGGCCAGGACTTCCACACCCGGGGACGCCGCCTCGACCGCATGCTGCCCACGCTGCGCGCCCTGTGGGCGGGCGAGACGGTCACGCTGGACGGCCTGCCTCCCCTGTCCATCTCCCCCGCCCCGGCCCGGCCCGTACCCGTCTACGTGGGTGGCGACAGCGAGGCGGCGCTGCGCCGGGCCGCCCGCTTCGGCGACGGCTGGCTGGGCAACCGCATCTACACCGAGGAGCAGCTCGACCCGGTGCTCGACACCCTCCGCCGGCACCTCGACGAGAACGGCAGGACGGGCCCGTTCGACATCGTCGCCCCGCTGGCCGTGATGCCCGACGCCGCGACCTACCGCCGCTTCGCCGCCAAGGGCGTGACCGCCACCATGGCCGCCCCCTGGTGGCTGGCCACCCCCGAGGAGAAGTCCCGGTACGGCGAGGACACCCTCGACCTCAAGATCGCCACCATGGAACGCTTCGCCGAGGACGTCATCGCCAAGCTCTGACCCCGGCGGCCGGGACGATCCTGACCGGGCACGCGACACGTGCGCACCCCGGTCAGGACGCCCCTTCCGCCAGGTTGGCCATGATCCGCCGCAGCATGCCCGTGACCTGCTCGATCTCGTCCTCGGAGAAGCCCGAGAAGACCTGGCGGCTGACCCCGCCGAAGATCGGCGGCAGGAGGGGCGTCAGCGCGTGGCCCTCGTCCGTCAGCTCGATGACGACCGAGCGCCGGTCCTCCGGCCGCCGGACCCGCCGCAGCAGCCCCTTGGCCTCCAGCCGGTCCAGCAGCCGGGTCATCCCGGCCGTGTCCGTGCCGAGCCGGCCCTTCAGGACGCCGGGCGTGCTCCGGCCGCCCGCCGCGTGCAGCAGCAGCGCCGCCTGCTGCGCGGTGAGCCCGAGCGGGGCCAGGCGGCGCTCGGTCTCGGTGTTGAGCTCCCGCCCCACCTGCACGAGCAGCGACCCGCCGCCCAGCACCAGCTCGAACGGCGGCGGCATTCGATCGTCGGTCACGCGCCCCAGAATAGCTGGCGAGAGCATTTACTGTCGCGACAGCTATCGTCTATCGTCACATCCATGGACACCTCTGCTCGTGTCATCGTCGTGGGAGGCGGCATCGGCGGCTTATCCCTGGCCCAGGGCCTGCGCAAGGCGGGGTTCGAGGCCACCGTGCTGGAACGCGACCCCGCACCCGGCCACCGCCCCCAGGGTTACCGCATCAGCCTCAAGGAGACCGGCGCCGAGGCGCTGCGGGCCTGCCTGCCTCCCGGCCTGTACGACCTGGCCGTGGCCACCTCCATCCGCCCGGCCACCCGCATGACCTTCATGGACACCCGGCTGGTCCCCAAGTTCTCCAAGGACATCCCGCCCCAGCTCCCCGGCGTGGACGGCCTCGGCGTCAACCGGCTCACCCTCCGCGAGATCCTCCTGTCCGGCCTCGACGTACGCTTCGGCACCGAGTACACCCGGTACGAGCCGCTGCCCGGCACGAGGGTCCGCGCCCACCTCGCCGACGGCTCCACCCTGGACGGCGACCTGCTCGCCGGCGCGGACGGCGTCGGCTCCCGCGTCCGCGGCCAGCTGCTCCCCGACGCCGTCGTGGACCGGCTCGACCAGGCCCTGTACGGCCGGACCGCGCTGACCCCCGACCTGCTCGCCGCCACGCCCCCGGACCTGGTCGACACCTTCAACCGGGTCACCGCGGCCGACCACACCGCGTTCTCCGTGGCCACCTGCCGCCCCTGCACGCCGGTGGCCGAGGCCGTCGCCCGGCACGCCCCCGGCCTGGAGCTGACCGACGTCCCCGGCTACTTCTCCTGGACGCTGACCGTCCCCGGCGCCCGGCCCGACGACACCTCGCCCGCCGGCCTGCACCGGCTCGCGCTCGCCGCGGTCGCCGGCTGGCACGAGGGCGTGCGCCGGATCGTCGAGCGGGCCGACCCCGAGGCGACCTTCCTGGTGCACACCCACGCGGCCCGGCGCGTGCGCCCCTGGGACGAGCCCGCGGTGACCCTGCTCGGCGACGCCGTGCACAGCATGAGCCCGGGCCGCGGCGAAGGCGCGAACATCGCGCTGCGCGACGCCCGCACCCTGTGCGCGAACCTGGCCGCGGCCGCCGCCGAGGGCCGGCCGCTCGCCGAGGCGAAGACGGCCTACGAGCACGCCATGCTGGACTACGCGTTCGCCGCCGTCGAGGCGTCGTCGCGGCAGCCGTTCGCGCCCTTCACCCGTCCCGCCCGGCCGTCCGGGGGGTGAGCCGCGCCGGGAGTTCGGAAGGGGGCCCCGGTGACGATAGCCTCGTCCCGTGCTGGAAAAGATCGCAGCCACCCGATATGTGACCCCGTTGCGAGAGGGCGGGTCGCTGCCGGGCGTCGTCGAGGCCGATGACCTCGGCACATACGTCGTGAAGTTCCGCGAGGCGGGCCAGGGCCGGCGGGTGCTCGTCGCGGAGATCATCGCCGCCGAGCTGGGCCGCCGGCTGGGGCTGCGCACGCCCGAGCTCAAGCTCATCGACCTCGACCCGCAGCTCGGCGTCCGCGAGCCCGACGAGGAGGTCCAGGACCTCCTCAAGGCCAGCACCGGCCTCAACCTGGCGGTCGACTTCCTGCCCGGCGCGCTCGGCTTCGACCCGCTGGGCTGGATCCCCGACCCGATGTTCGCCTCCCGGGCGGTCTGGTTCGACGGTCTGATCCACAACGTCGACCGGAGCTGGCGCAACCCCAACCTGCTGGTCTGGCACCGCGACATCTGGCTCATCGACCACGGCGCGGCCCTGTGGTTCCACCACAACTGGCGCACGGCCGACCCACAGCGCGTGTTCGACGCCGGCGACCACGTGCTCGCGCCGTTCGCGGCCGACGTGCCGGCCGCGGGCGAGGAGCTGGCCGGGCGGATCACCCGCGAGCTGCTGGACGAGGTGACGGCCCTGGTGCCCGACGAATGGCTCGACGGCGAGCCGGGGTTCGACTCCGCCCACGACGTGCGCGAGGCTTACACCGACCATCTGCTGCGCCGGGCGCACGGGCCGCGCGAGTGGCTGCTGCGCCGCCCCGGCAAGGAGCACAAGGCGTCCGGGCCCGGGTCGGTCGGCGAGTTCTGGCGGGGAGGCAGCCGGTGACCAGAGATGTCTACGAGTACGCGGTGATCCGCGTCATGCCCAAGGTGGAGCGCGGCGAGCTGATCAACGCCGGCGTGCTGCTCTACTGCCAGCCGCGCGACTACCTGTGCGCGCGCGTCCAGCTCGACCCGGCCCGCCTGCGAGCCCTCGACCCCGGGGCCGACCTCGACGGCGTGCGCCACGCGCTCAGCGCCTACGAGCGGGCCTGCGGCGACCGGCCGGGCCCTCTCGCGGACGAGCCGCTGGGCGGCCGGTTCCGCTGGCTGACCGCGCCGCGCAGCACGATCGTGCAGACCGGCCCGGTGCACGCGGGGCTCACCACCGACCCCGACACCGAGCTGGCCCGCCTCTTCGACAAGCTGGTACGCCTCTAGCCGGGCGTCTCAGAACAACACCGACATGAAGGTGTCGACCTCGCGGAACCCCACCTTGCGGTAGACCGCCCGCGCCGAGTGGTTGTAGTCGTTGACGTAGAGCGACACGACCGGGGCGAAGCAGCTCATCGCCGCCTCCACGACCGCCGCCATGCCCGCCACCGCGTGGCCCTTGCCCCGCAGGTCGGGGGCCACCCACACGCCCTGGATCTGGCAGGCGTGCGGCGTGACCGCGCCCACCTCGGCCTTGAACACCACCCGGCCGTCGTCGATGCGCGCGTAGGAGCGGCCGATGCGGATCAGCTCGGCGACTCGCGTGCGGTAGAGCGCGCCGCCGTCGCCGAGGTTGGGCGAGACGCCCACCTCCTCGGTGAACATCGCCACGCACGCCGGCAGCATGATGTCGAACTCCTCCGGCCGCACCCGGCGCACCAGCGGATCGGCCGGTACAGGGGCCTTGCTGGAGGTCGCCATCACCGGCTGCGCCCACCGGACGGCGCGCGCCCTGCCCCAGTGCGGCTCCAGCCGCTCCCACAGCAGGGACACCGCCTCGACGGGGCCCACGATGGACGAACACCTGCGCCCCTGCTTGCGGGCACGGTCGGCGAACGCGTGCACGGCCTCAGGACCGGCGTTGACCGGCACCATGTTCGCGCCGGCGTAACAGAGCGACACGAGCCCGCCGCGCGGCCCGAACCCCCACATCTGCCCCCCGAGGCGTGCCGGATTGAGTCCGACGGCCCGCACCCGGGAGGAGACGAAGACGTTGGCGACCGGATCGCAGTCAAGCAGGGCGAGAACTTCGTCCCGGTCGCTGTCGTCGAGCACGCGCGACGCCGATGTACGCAGCATCACATGGTCAGACTACGCGAACGTCCCCCGAATAGCTCACCGGGACAGCACGTCGGTGAGCCGATCGTGACCCTGCGCGCCTCCCGACGCCATGTGGGCGGCCGGACTCGGGTCCGGCAGGGCCGCGCAGGACACCGTCCGGGCCGGCAGCGTGCCGTCGGCCAGGTACGCCGCGAGGTAGCCGTCCACGCAGCGGTTGCCGGCCAGGGACACGCCGTGGTTGCCGCCCTCGTCGATCACCAGGCCGCTCCTCGGGAAGCGCCGCTGCATGGCCAGCGCCCCCCGGTACGGCGTCGCGGCGTCGTCGCGCGACTGCAGGAACAGCACCTGCGGCAGCTTCGGCGAACCGTGCACCGCGACCGGCGTGCCGCCCTTGACCGGCCAGAACGCGCACGGGGCGTTGAACCAGGCGTTCGGCCAGGTCAGGAACGGCGCCCTGGGGTGGAGCCGGGTCATGTCGGTGCGCCACTTGGTCCAGTCGCGCGGCCAGGCGGCGTCGCGGCACTGCACGCCGAGGTAGACGGCGTAGCCGTTCTCGTCGTCGGCGTCGTTCTTGCCGCGCCGGTTGTACGCCTCCACCAGCGGCTTCACGTCGCCCTTGCGCACGTAGGCGGACCAGGCCCGCGCGAACTCCGGCCACACCCGGTCGGTGTATCCGCCGAGGGTGAAGGTGTCGTCCAGCTCGCTCGGCCCCACCACGCCGCCGGCCGGGCGGGCGCGCAGCCGGTCGCGCATCGCGTAGTAGGCGAACGAGGTCTGCTTCAGCGTGCCGCCCAGCCGGTAGACGTCGTTGTGCCGGGCCGTCCAGGCGAGGAAGGCGCGGTGGCGGCGTTCGAAGGCGACGTCCTGGCTCAGGTTCGACCGGTACCAGACGCCCTCGGGGTTGACCGTGCTGTCCATGACGAGCCGCCTGACCCGCTGCGGGAACAGGGTCGCGTAGACGGCGCCGAGGTAGGTGCCGTACGAGTAGCCCAGGTAGCTGATCTTCTCCTCGCCCAGCGCCGCCCTGATCGCGTCCATGTCCCTGGCCGAGTTCTCGGTCGTCAGGTACGGCAGCATCCAGGACCAGTGGTCGCCGCAGCCGGTGGCGTACTCGTCGGCCCTGGCCAGGAGCCTGCTCTCGTCGGCCGCCGAGTGCGGCACCGCGTCCGGCCGCGGCGCCCGGTAGTAGGCGTCGGGGTCCACGCAGTGGAGTGACGGCTCACTGCCGCCGACCCCGCGCGGGTCGAACCCCACGACGTCGTAGCGCTCGCCCAGCCGGTTCGGCAGCCCGTTCGAGACGAACTCGGTCAGGTCGCGGCCCGAGGCGCCCGGCCCGCCCGGGTTGATCAGCAGGGTGCCGAGATGGTTGCCGTCCCTGGACACCTTGGCCTTGATGCGGTTGATCGCCAGCTTGATCGACTGCCCCCACGGGTCGTGGTAGTCGAGCGGCACGCGTACGGTGGCGCACTCCAGGTCGGCCCGGACCGTCTTGCCCTCCTTCGCCGGGCACGACCCCCAGACCACCTGCTGCGCCCACGTGACCGCACCCCTGCCGGCCGACGCCACACCGTCCGCGCTGACAACCCCGGCGACCAGCACCGCGATGCCGACGGCAACACTGAATACGCGCTTCACCCAGCCCCTCCCCCTCGTCATGGCCCTGTGATGCTCCCGCGGGCGACGGGGTCATGACGCTGGGTATGGAGAAACGCTTGCCACTTTGTAATGGGCCCATTGCACCGGGTGACCGGGGCCCCCGGGGCACTCAGCCCACGGTCACCTGGGGCCCGGAGACGGTGTCGTCGTCGAGGTCGATCTCGACGCCCATCTCCTCGGCCAGGCGCAGGGCCTCCTCGATCAGGGTCTCGACGATCTGCGACTCGGGCACGGTCTTGATGACCTCGCCCTTGACGAAGATCTGGCCCTTGCCGTTGCCGGAGGCGACGCCGAGGTCGGCCTCACGGGCCTCGCCGGGGCCGTTGACGACGCAGCCCATGACGGCCACCCGCAGCGGGACCTTGAGCCCCTCCAGGCCCGCCTGGACCTGCTCGGCCAGCGTGTAGACGTCGACCTGGGCCCGGCCGCACGACGGGCAGGAGACGATCTCCAGCCCCCGCTCGCGCAGGCCCAGCGACTCCAGGATCTGGGCGCCGACCTTGACCTCCTCGACGGGAGGCGCGGACAGCGAGACGCGGATGGTGTCGCCGATGCCCTCGGCCAGCAGCGCGCCGAAGGCCACCGCGGACTTGACCGTGCCCTGGAAGGCGGGGCCGGCCTCGGTGACGCCGAGGTGCAGCGGGTAGTCGCACTTGGCGGCGAGCAGCCGGTAGGCGTTGATCATGACGACCGGGTCGTTGTGCTTGACCGAGATCTTGATGTCGCGGAAACCGTGCTCCTCGAACAGCGAGCACTCCCACAGCGCGGACTCGACCAGCGCCTCGGGCGTGGCCTTGCCGTACTTCTGGAGCAGGCGGGGGTCGAGCGACCCGGCGTTGACGCCGATCCTGATCGGCACGCCGTGGTCGGCGGCCGCCTTGGCGATCTCGCCCACCTTGTCGTCGAACTTCTTGATGTTCCCGGGGTTGACGCGGACCGCCGCGCAACCCGCCTCGATGGCCGCGAACACGTACTTCGGCTGGAAGTGGATGTCGGCGATGACCGGGATCTGGGACTTCCTCGCGATGATCGGCAGCGCGTCCGCGTCGTCCTGCGACGGGACGGCCACGCGCACGATCTGGCAGCCGGACGCCGTCAGCTCGGCGATCTGCTGCAACGTGGCGTTGACGTCGGCGGTGACCGTCGTCGTCATCGACTGGACGGAGACGGGCGCGTCGCCGCCCACGGGAACGCTGCCGACCATGATCTGGCGGGAGTGCCGGCGTTCGGCGAGCGGCTTGGGGCGGACCGTCGGGATGCCAAGTGCTACAGAAGACATTTCTACCCTTAGGTGTGACGACGCTACCCAGTCTAGGTAGCTAGAAGGACTGCCCGGCTGTGAGTTCGGCCGCACGCGCCCGGGCCCAGGCGTCGGCGGCCAGCACCTCCTCCACGCTGGAGGCCGGGGTGACGCGGTGTTCCTCGACGACCTTGGCGACCGTGTCGACGATCGCGGGGAAGCGCAGCCCGCCCCTGGTGAACGCCTCGACGCAGACCTCGTTGGCGGCGTTGTAGACGGCGGGCGCGGTGCCGCCCTCGGCGCCGACGTGCCTGGCCAGCGCGACGGCCGGGAAGGCCGCGTCGTCGAGCGGCTCGAAGGTCCAGGTGTGGGCCTTGGTCCAGTCGACGGGCCGGGCCGCGCCGGGCACGCGGGCCGGGTGGGCCAGCGCGAGCGCGATCGGCAGGCGCATGTCGGGCGGGCTGGCCTGGGCGATGGTGGAGCCGTCGACGTACTCGACCATGGAGTGGATCACCGACTGCGGGTGGACCACGACCTCGATGCGGTCGAAGCCGATGTCGAACAGCAGGTGGGCCTCGATGACCTCCAGCCCCTTGTTGACCAGGGTGGCGGAGTTGATGGTGATGACCGGGCCCATGGACCAGGTCGGGTGGGCCAGCGCCATCTCCGGGGTGACGTCGGCCATCTCCTCGCGCTTCATGCCCCTGAACGGGCCGCCGCTGGCGGTGATGACGAGCTGCCTGACGGCGTCGGGGTCGTGGCCGCCGGGACCGGCCGCCCACAGGCACTGCTGCACCGCCGAGTGCTCGGAGTCGACCGGGAGGATCTGCCCCGGCGCGGCCAGCCGCTTGACCAGCGGCCCGCCGATGATCAGGGACTCCTTGTTGGCCAGCGCGAGCGTGCGGCCGGCCTTCAGGGCGACCAGCGTGGACGTCAGGCCCAGCGCGCCGGTGATGCCGTTGAGCACGGTGTCGCACCGCCAGGCCGCGACCTCGGCGACGCCCTCGTGGCCGCCCAGCACGACGGGGGAGGCCCCGCGCGCGGCCAGCGCCTCCTTCAGCGCCGGGACGGCGGCGTCGTCGGCCACCGCCACGACCTCCACGCCGAACTCGGCCGCCTGAGCGGCCAGCGCCTCGACCCTGCCGCCCCCGGCCGCGAGCCCGGCGACCTTGAACCCGGCGGGGTCGGCGGCGATGACGTCGAGGGCCTGGGTGCCGATCGAGCCGGTGGAGCCGAGCACGACGACTGAGCGGAGGGTCTCTGCATGCACCTGTCCATTGTCCCCGCTGCCGGGGGCGGACGGGCACGTGAGGGGCTCACGGCCGCGATCCCGTCCCTTAAGTGACGCGTGATAACCGGGACCATTTATGTCCAGATATCGCCATACCGGGATGCGCATGTCTTGAGAAATCCCGATTATTGTGCGGCTACCTTCCCGACCTCGGAGCCGGGTTTCGGCAGGTTACGTAATGCGCCGCGGATCCCGCCCCGCCGTCCGTCCTCACCTTCGCCGCCGCAGGCATCGCCCCGCCTCCCAGCAGCGCGGCGCGAAGCACAGGCCGTCTGCCGAGCAGCGCGAAGCGCCAACGCAGTCTGCCGGATTTACGGAAAGTAGCCACAAGAACACATCTCGTGGTGCACACTCTGGGGCCATGACCCTGAGCACCTCCCTGCTTGCGGCCGCCCCGCTGATGGCGGGGCTGATGGGACCGGCGATGCTCGGCGCGGTCCCCGTCCAGCAGCAGGTCGATCGTCCCGCCGTCGAGCACTCCGCGGCCCGGCGGAGCCTGGTGGTCGAGCACGAGGCCGCCCGCGACGACGCCGAACAGCGGCGCGTGCTCGGCTACTGGACCCCGCAGCGCATGGCGGCGGCCCTGCCCATCGGCTTGCTCGACTCCGTGACCGACGGCGACGGCCTGCTCAGCGGCCTGACCGGCCGCGGCGGGGTGCGGGCGACGCCCGGCGTGTCCGACGGCCACACCGAGATCAACCTGGGCCGGCGGCACCAGGCGTCGTCCAGGCCCCAGGCCAGCACGATCGGCGCGCGCTGGAGCACCGGCGGGGCCGTGACCAGGACCACCGGCCGGGTGTTCCTGACCCTGGCGGGGGCCGACTTCGTCTGCTCGGCCAGCACGGTCACGAGCGCCAGCAAGGACCTCGTCGTCACCGCCGGCCACTGCGTCAAGGACGGCGCAGGCGAATGGGCCGAGAACTGGACGTTCGTCCCCGGCTACGGCAGGGGCGGCGAACAGCCCTTCGGCCAGTACGCGGCCCGCCGCATGTTCGTCTCCGCCCCCTGGTCGCGCTCGGCCGACGACAACCACGACGTCGGCATGGTCGCCCTGGCCACCTCGGGCGGCCGGCACGTCGCCGACGTCGTGGGCACCCAGGACATCGCCTTCAACGCCCGGCGCGGCGGCCAGACCTACGGCTTCGGCTACCCGGCCGACCCTCCCTACGACGGCGACCAGCTCGTCTACTGCGCGGGGCGGCTGCGCGACGACCCGTACAAGCAGACGCGCGACCAGGGGCTCGGCTGCGCCATGACCGCCGGTTCGAGCGGCGGCCCCTGGATGTCCGGCTTCGACCCGATGACCGGCCGCGGCACGATCACCTCGCTGAGCAGCTTCAAGTACAGCGACGACCAGCACACCATGTACGGCCCGTACTTCGGCCAGGCCGCCAAGGCGGTCTACACCACGGCCGAGCGCGCCTGAGACCAAGGGGGCGCACCGGCCCGTGCGCGCCCTCGGTCTCTTTGAGGTCGCCGCCGTCGCCCTGCTGGCGAGCTACAGCGACAGGCCGGTGAGCACCATGACCTTCTCGTAGGTCAGGTCCTCCATGGCCGAGTGCAGGCCCTCGCGGCCGATGCCGGAGTCCTTCACGCCGCCGTACGGCATCTGGTCGGCCCGGTACGACGGCACGTCACCGATGATCACGCCGCCGACCTCAAGTTCGCGGTTGGCCCGGAAGGCGGCGTCCAGCGAGCGGGTGAAGACGCCGGCCTGGAGGCCGTACTTGGAGTCGTTCACCGTGGCGTACGCCTCGTCGATCGAGGCGACCGGCTGCAGGATCATGACCGGCCCGAAGACCTCCTCGCAGGCCACCTTGGCGTCGTGCGGGACGTCGGCCAGCACGGTCGGCGCGACCGTGGCGCCCTCGCGGGTGCCGCCGGCCAGGACGCGGGCGCCGGCGGCGACCGCCTCCCGCACCCACTGCTCCACGCGCTCGGCGGCGGCCTCCGACACCAGCGGCCCGACCTGGGTCTTCTCGTCGGCCGGGTCACCCGTGACGAGCCCGGCGACGGCCGGCAGCAGGCGTTCGACGAAGGCGTCGTAGACCGGCTGCTCGACGATCACCCGCTGGACGGCGATGCAGCTCTGACCGGCCTGGTAGTTGGAGAACAGGGCGATGCGCTGCGCGGCCCAGTCGAGGTCGGCGTCGGCCAGCACGACGGCCGCGGCGTTGCCGCCCAGCTCCAGGGTCACGTGCTTGCGCGGCACCTGGTCGGCGATGGCGTAGCCGACGGGCGCGGAGCCGGTGAAGGAGACGACGGGCAGGCGGGGGTCGTCCACGAGGGCGGCGGCGCGCTCGTTCTGGACGGGCAGCACCGAGAACATGCCGGCGGGCAGGTCGGTCTCGGCCAGGATCTCGCCGAGGATCAGCGAGGACAGCGGCGTGGCGGGCGCGGGCTTGACGATGATCGGGGCGCCGACGGCGATGGCGGGCGCGACCTTGTGGGCGACCAGGTTCAGCGGGAAGTTGAACGGGGTGATCGCCAGCACCGGGCCCTTGGGCACGCGGGAGACGTAGGCGAGGCGGCCCGCGGCGGCGGGCTCGGTGTCGAGCCGCTGCACCTGGCCGGACCAGCGGCGGGCCTCCTCGGCGGCGAAGCGGAAGGTGGAGATGGCGCGGTTGACCTCGCCGCGCGCCCAGAAGATCGGCTTGCCGTTCTCGGCGGTGATCAGGTGGGCGATCTCCTCGGCCCGCTCGGCCAGCCGACGCGAGACGTGGGCCAGGGCCTCGGCACGTACGTGCACGGGCAGCGCGGCGGCCTCGCGCGAGACCGCGTGGGCGGCCGCGACGGCCTCCTCGACCTGGGCATCGGTCGGTACGGAGTACCGGCCCACCTCACGACCGTCGTGGGGGTTGGTCACGGTGAGCTCGGTTTCGCCGGTGGCGGGCCGGCCGGCAAGCCAGAAGGTACGCACGTCCATACCCATGACGTTATGCCAAGCGGGAGTTCGGGGATTTACACCAGGGTGCACAAGACTCCCACGAGCGCTCACCGTTAAGTACAAGCCCTGGTGTATACCCATGATGTAACAGAAGTAGACCCAATTCGGGATGTTTACCATGCGGAGTGGTTTGAGCGATCTCCGCCATGGCTAAGTCATCGAGTGCGGGTCTCCAGCGCGGTGGGCCCCAGACTCAGAAAGGCGTGGGCCCCGTGACCGAGCAAGAGGTCACAAGGACACTGAGCTCCTTGGTCGCTGGGGAGGTCGCATGACCTCGACGCCGCTGGGCCTGCAGGGTGCCTACCTGCTGGGCGAGCGCGCCACCCACGACGAACTCCGTTCCCGCCTGCTCGACGTGGCCGTGAACCTGCTTCAGAGCGAGGGTCCCGACAGTCTGACCATGCGCAGGATCGCGGCCGAGGCCGGCTGCACGACGACCGTCATCTACACGATGTTCGGCAACCGGGAGGGCCTGGCCGAGGCGCTTTACCTGGAGGGTTTCGAGCGGTTTCGCCGCCTGCTCGAAGCGGTCCCGCAGCGGCGCAACCCGCTGGAGTACCTGACCGCGCTCGGCCCCGCCTACCGGCAGGCATGCCTGGCCGAGCCCGGCTACTACAGCCTGATGTTCGAGCAGGCCATCCCCGGTTTCGAACCCAGCGAGCGGGCCAGGACGCTCGCCCGCGCGGCCCTGAACATCCTCGACCGGGTGATCGCCGACTGCATCTCCGCCGGCTACCTGACGCCGACCCAGCCACGCAAGATCGCCGACGCTCTCTGGGCCGCCGCCCAGGGCGCGATCAGTCTGGAACGGGCCGGCCACCTGCGGGACGACCGCACGTACGAGGCGGTCACCCTGGCCACGATCTGCTGCTACCTGGTGGACAAGGACAACCTGCCGTCGGCCCCCGGCCGCTGAAGGCCGTCGGGTCAGCGGCGGGCGGCCTCCAGGGCGAGCCAGAGTTCGGCGCGCACGCCCGGGTCGTCGAGGTCGCGGCCGAGGAGTTCGGCCACGCGGCGCATGCGGTAGCGCAGCGTGTGCCGGTGGACGCCGAGCCGCTGGGCCGCGGCGTCCCAGTGGCCGTTGCTGTCGAGGTAGGCGCGCAGGGACTCGACCAGGTCGGCACGGGAGCCGTACGCGGTGAGCGGGGCCAGCAGCGCGCCGGAGAACGCGCGCAGGGCGTCGGCGTCCAGCAGCGCGAGCAGCCCTTGCCCGGCCAGGTCGGCGAACCGCACCACGCCGCCGTCGCTGTGGGCCAGCGCCCGTCGCGCCTGGCCGAGGGCGTCGCGCAGGCCGTCGTAGCGGCACGGTGAGCTCACCCCGACCGGCCCCTCCGCCTCCCGCGCCACCTTCTCCACACTCCCCTCCCCCACCAGACAAACAACGACCGCCCCACCACCACCACCGCGGCCACGCCCGCCACCACCTCCGCCGTGCCCACCGTCGCTACCGCTGCCGCTGCGGCCGTGGCTGCTGCTGTGGGTGTGGTCGTGGCTGTGGCTGTGGGTGTGGTCGTCGAGGAGGGCCGTGAAGCCGTGGGGTTCCAGGGCCTCCAGGGCGCTCGCGCCCGCCGCCAGCACCACCAGCGGCTCGCCGGGCAGCCGCGCGCCTAGCGTGCCCATCACCGACCGCGCCTGCTCGACCGCCCCGCCGAGCAGCAGTTCGAGCACGGCCGAGCGGAGCCTCCGCCCCGCCTCCCGCTGGGCCCTGCCCTGCTCCATGGCGAGCGTCAGCAGCGAGCCGGCGGCGTTGATCACCGTGTGGGTCACCGGCGAGAAGGGTTTGCGCGCGCCGACCGCGAAGAAGCCGCGCGGCCGGGCGCCGCCGCCGAGCGGCTGGATCACGATGTGCTCGTCGGGCCCGGACAACGCGAGGCTGGCCGGCACCCGCTCCACCCCCGGCCCTCCCCCACGCCCCCGCTCAGGACCCTGGCCTCCCCCACGCCCCCGCTCACCGCCCGGCACACCTCCACGGACGCCCTCGGCAGGCGTCCGCTCACCGCCACGAACGGGTTCTCCGGCTGCTGGCTGCTCACCGGCCGGCCCGCGGTCGTCGGTGGCGGGCTGGTCGGGGTGGGGTCTTGCCGGGGCGCCGGTGCGCAGGCGGCGTAGCTCGGCCACCACGACCGGCACGTCGGCGCCGGGGGTGGCGTGCCGGACCTCGCCCGTCTCGTCGAGCAGGGCGGCCCAGCCGTCGATCTCCTTGGCGACCCGGTCGATGACCGCGTGCATGCCCTCCGGCCGCAGCGCCGCCCGGGTGAGCCGTCCCTGGGCGGCGAAGGCCCGGGTGATCTCGTCGTACTGCTCGGCCGCGAGCAGCTCGCTGACGACCTTGCCGATGGCGATGAACGGCGTCTCGCGCGGCACCTCGAACAGTGGCAGCCCGGCCTCGTCGGCGGCGCTGACCAGGGCGGGCGGGACGCGTTCGTGGGAGAGGCCGACGCCGAAGCCGAGCCCGGCCACCCCGCGCCCCACCAGCCGGGCGACATATCCGGAGAGGTCGCCCTCCAGGCGGATGCCCGTCGTCAGCAGCAGCTCCGAGCCCTCAAGGAACGGCGTCGGGTCCTCCAGCTCGCTGACCGCCACCCAGCGCACCTCCGCGTCGAGCGCTTCGGGGGCCGCCGCGCCCGCCAGCGGACGCAGCCCCATCCGTCGCACCACGGTGCGCAGCGAAGGTGCCATACGAGTTTGTCCATTCCGGCAAAGGCGAGCACCCCCAGTGTGCCATATCGACGTATCGGCCCAGGTCGGAGCCCGACGTAGCGTCGAGCCCATGAGCATTCCCCAGGAGCGGCGCGTCGTGACCGCGATCCCAGGCCCCAAGTCGCAGGAGCTGCTGGCCCGCAAGCAGGCCGCCGTCCCGTCCGGCATCGGCACCACGCTGCCGGTCTTCGTCACCCGCGCCGGCGGCGGCGTCCTCCAGGACGCCGACGGGAACTCTCTGATCGACTTCGGCTCCGGCATCGCCGTGACCAACGTGGGCAACTCCGCGCCGAAGGTCGTCGAGCGCGTCCAGAAGCAGGTGGCCGACTTCACCCACACCTGTTTCATGGTCACCCCGTACGAGTCGTACGTGCAGGTCTGCGAGAAGCTCAACCAGCTGACCCCCGGCGACCACGAGAAGCGCACCTTCCTGGTGAACTCGGGCGCCGAGGCCGTCGAGAACGCGGTCAAGGTGGCCCGGCACGCCACCGGCAGGCAGGCCGTCGTGGTGTTCGACCACGGCTACCACGGCCGCACGCTGCTCTCGATGACCATGACCGCCAAGAACATGCCGTACAAGCACGGCTTCGGCCCGTACGCGCCCGAGGTGTACCGGGTGCCGCTGGCCTACCCGTTCCGCTGGCCGACGGGCGCGGACAACTGCGCGGAGGAGGCCGCCGCGCAGGCCATCGACCAGATCAACAAGCAGGTCGGGGCCGAGAACGTGGCCGCCGTGGTGATCGAGCCGATCGCCGGCGAGGGCGGGTTCATCGTCCCGGCCAGGGGCTTCCTGCCGCGGATCGCCGAGTTCTGCCGGGCGAACGGTATCGTGTTCGTGGCCGACGAGGTCCAGACCGGCTTCGCGCGTACCGGTGACCTGTTCGCCTGCGAGGACGAGGGCGTCGTCCCCGACATCATCTGCACCGCCAAGGGCATCGCGGGCGGCCTGCCGCTGGCCGCCGTGACCGGCCGCGCCGACCTGATGGACCACGTGCACGTCGGCGGCCTGGGCGGCACGTACGGCGGCAACCCGCTGGCCTGCGAGGCCGCGCTCGGCGTCCTGGAGACGATCGAGTCGGAGGACCTGGTCGCCAAGGCCCGCCGCATCGGCGAGATCATGCTCCCCCGCCTCCGGTCGCTCCAGGAGCGGTTCCCGGTGATCGGCGACGTGCGCGGACGCGGCGCGATGATCGCGATCGAGCTGGTCGAGCCGGGGACGAAGAACCCGGACCCGGCCGCCGTCCAGGAGATCGTCAAGCGCTGCCACGCCGAGGGCCTGGTGGTCCTGACCGCCGGCACGTACGGCAACGTGCTGCGCTTCCTGCCCCCGCTGGTCATGCCCGAGCACCTGCTTGAGGAGGGCCTGGGGATCTTGGAGAAGGCCGTCGCCGCTCTGTAGCAAAGACCGAAAAATCGGGCATCCACCTTGCGGCTGGATGCCCGATTTTGTGTGTGTAAAAGAGGTCACTCGGGTAGAGAATTCACCCTGGCTTGACGCTCAGCTAGACGATCACGGCCTCGGTCAGGGTTATAACGGATCCGGACATGCGGAGGAGCGATGACAGCTGGGAGCGTGATGAACTGGGGTCCCACCAGAACGGCACAGAGTATGTTGACGTTCGACCCTGAGGGCCTGAGCGTGGCCCAGCGCGACGGCGACGCCTGCGTCGTGTGCCACAAGAGGTGGCCGCGGCCTCGGGTCCGGGTCGGCAAGCTGCCCGACAACTCCTCCGTGCTCGCCTGCACCGAATGCGCCGAGGCGCTCCTGCCCGCTCCCATGGCGACCGTGGTGGCCTTCCCGGGCCGCTAGCCGCATCGACCGCATCGACCACGCGCCGGCCGCGGCCCGGCCTTCAGGCCGCCACCGCCGCCTCGCGCAGGCCCCACGGCGAGCCGTACTCGCGCAGCAGGTCGAGGAACGGCACCGCGTCGAACGCCTCAGGGCCGAGCACGCCCTCGCCCTTCCACACCCCGGTCGCCACCAGCTCCAGCGCGACGACCGGATGGATCGCCGTCTGCCACACGACGGCCTGGGAGCCGTACTCCCGCATCGACCACTCGTTGTCCACCACGTGGTACAGGTACACCTCGCGCGGCGAGCCGTCCTTGCCGGTGCCCTTGACCCACGTGCCCGCGCAGGTCTTGCCGCGCATGCGTGCGCCCAGCGTCGCCGGGTCCGGCAGGCTCGCGGCGACCATGTCGCGCGGGGCCACCTCCGCCCCGCCCACCCTGATCTTGTCGGCGCTGTCCAGGCCCAGCTTGCGCAGCGTCTTGAGCACGCCGATGAACTCCTCGCCGAGCCCGTACTTGAACGTCACCCGCCGCGCCGGGATCCACCTCGGGACGAGCAGCACCTCCTCGTGCTCGACGTTCACGCACTCCACGGGCCCGATGCCGTCGGGGAAGTCGAACACCTCGGGCTCGCTGAACGGCTCGGTGGTGCGCCACTGCCCGTCCTCCCAGACGACGGGCGGGTTCAGGCACTCCTCGATCGTGGTCCAGATCGAGAACGTGGGCGCGAAGTCGTAGCCGTCGACGACGAGGTTGGCGCCGTCCCTGATGCCGATCTCGTCGATCTCGTCGAACAGGTGGTCGGCGGCGTAGCGGGCGAACACGTCCGCGAGCCCCGGCTCGACGCCCATGCCGACCAGCGCGAGCCGGCCCGCGCCGCGCCACTCGCCGTCGCGCTCGAACTGCCGGTCGCCCAGCTTCACCCCCGGCTTGCGGTACGGCTCGCGCGGATGCGGCTTCGACAGCGACATCGCCATGTCCAGGTAGTGGGCCCCGGCCTCCAGCGCGGCCTCGAACAGCGGCATCGTGAAGCGCGGGTCGACCGCGTTGAACAGCACGTCACAGCGGTGCTCCCGGAGCGCCGCGACGACCTGGGCCCGGTCGGAGGCGTCCAGCTGGATGGCGGTGAAACGGGGGTCGTCCACGGCGGCGACGGCGGCGGCCGCCCGGCTCTGTTGGGAGTCGGCCACCACGATGTGTTCGTAGAAATGGCGGCGGGCGGCGATCGGGACCACGGCTGAACCGACGCCTCCGGCGCCGACAAGAAGGATTCTCATGGGAAGACCATACTCACTGACTGGTCATTCAGTCGAATTTCTGGCGCCAAGAAGGCCCCGGAACAGCGAGACGCCCCGGGACAGGGGGGAAGGCCCGGGGCGTCTCTGCAGGCGCACCTCGGGGGAAGGCGCGCCCGCGATGGGGGCGAGCGGAGGCGGCGGTCTCGCCTACTCGGCGAGGGCGGCCCACCGTTTCCCCCAGACGGCGTAATCAGTGCATTCCCCGTCCTCGCCGCGGCAACCGCCCGGCGGCCGGACGGCGAAGGCGACACGGCCGAGCCGCTTGGGGTCGCCGACGCCGTAGACGTCGCAGACGGACTTGGCCCGGCCCTTGCACGCCTTCTCGTTGGCCGGGGCGAGCCCCGCCCAGGCGGCCGCGTCACGCTGGGCGTCGGCCGCGGTCATCCAGGTCAGCCAGCGGTAGGCGCAGGTGGTGTCGGGCAGGTTGGCGCCGAGCATCCAGGAGTCGAGCCAGCCGGTGGTCGCCGTGGCGCCGACCGTCCGGACCGGTTTGCCGGCCTTCTGCAGCAGCAGGCGATAGTACGGTGTGGCCTGCGCGTAATCCAGCGACCCGGTGGCGAAGCCCTTGATCAGGTCGATCGGCTTCCGCCAGTAGGTGCGCTCCTTCTGCTGCCCGAGCAGCGCCATGGCCCGGTCGAGCTGCTCCTGGCTCAGCTCGTACGGGTCCTTGACGGTGGTGTCGGTCAGTGCGGCGTCGGCGATGGTCAGCGGGCTGTCGCGGAGCGCGGCCCGGCCGGAGGCGAACGCCTCGCTCATGCTCGGGTTCTTGACCTTGGCCGCGTCGTAGACGAACTCGTGGTACCCCCACAGGTACGGCACGCCGTAGACCTTGCCGGACACCTTCACCATGTCGCGGAAACGCTCGTCGAGGTCGTCGTAGCCGCCCACCTTGGCCGGGTCGATCGGCTGCACCAGCTTGCGGGTGATCAGGTCGCCGGCCAGCGCCGGGCCCGCCGAGATCAGGTCGTATGGGCGGTCGGCGGCCGCCACGGCCCGTTCCATCTCCTCGGCGGTGCGGACGGTGTCCAGGCGGGCCAGGCGGCAGCCGGTCTCCTTCTCGAAGGAGCCGACCCAGTTGGCCTTGGGGCTGACGCCGCCGTACTCGGCGTAGCCGCGGTAGGTGAGGATCTGGAGCGTGCCGTCGCTCTGGGTCGCCGTGGGCGAGGGCGTGGCCGTCGGGGTCGGCTTGGGGCTCGGCCTGGCGGCCGGCTGCCCGGCCGTCCCGGAGGGCGAGGACACCGCTCCCGTGCCGGCGACCAGCGCCGCCGTGGCCAGCGCCACGGCGGATATGCGACGGCGTCTCACGATGTCCCCCCTTGTCCGTTGTGCTGGAGCTTACCGGGGACGGGACCGGGAGGGACGCCGGTCCCTCCCGGTCGGAGCCACGGGTTACCCGTTCGTGGGGAAGCCGAGGTTCACACCACCGTGCGACGGGTCCAGCCACCGCGAGGTCACCACCTTGCCCCGCGTGTAGAAATGCACCCCCTCGCCACCGTGCACATGCGTGTCGCCGAACAACGACGACTTCCACCCGCCGAAGCTGTAGAACGCCATCGGCACCGGGATCGGCACATTGATCCCGACCATCCCCACCTCGACCTCGTTCTGGAACCGCCGCGCCGCACCGCCGTCGTTGGTGAAGATCGCCGTACCGTTGCCGTACACACCCTCGTTGATCACCCGCAGGCCCTCCTCATACGAGGACACCCGCACCACCGACAACACCGGACCGAAGATCTCCTCCGTGTGCGTCCGCGACCCCACCGGCACCTGATCCAGCACCGACGGCCCCAGCCA